>CAYQTY010000006.1:0-5241 GCA_964420535.1 uncultured Leptolinea sp.
TGCCCACACCCAATGATTTCCTTGTCACTCTCCCCGTACTGGTGCTGCTCGCCTGGGCGCTGCTCGTTCTGCTGGCAGACCTGTGGATACCTGAATCCAAAAAGAATCTAACGGCTATACTGACCGCCGCCGGTCTGGTGGTTTCTCTGGCTGTGACGGTGACGCAGATTGGTAAAACCGGTTCAGCCTTTAATGGCATGATCATGCTGGATGGCTTTTCAACGACATTGTCCATCCTGTTCTTGATCAGCGGTCTGGCGGCTGTAGCGCTGGCGGTTGACTACCTCAAGCGCAATAACGCGGAACGCGGCGAATACTATACACTGCTGTTATTTTCCATTGCCGGTATGATGCTGATGGCCTCTGCCTCAGACCTGATCGTCGTTTTCCTCGCACTGGAATTACTTTCAATCCCATTGTATGTTTTGGCCGGTTTCTTCCGTCCCAACCTGGCATCCGAAGAAGCCGCGTTGAAGTATTTCCTGATGGGCGCGTTTTCTTCTGCGTTTCTATTGTTTGGTGTTGCCTGGGTGTACGGCGCAACCGGCTTCACGGATTTTAAGGGCATCATTGAAATGACGGCGGCCGGAAAAGCCAATCAACTTCTAATGCTGGTTGGCGGCGGGCTGATCCTGGTGGGACTCGGCTTCAAGATTGGCGTATTTCCCTTTCATGGATGGGTGCCCGATACCTACCAGGGCTCGCCGTCTTCCATTGGCGCATTTATGACTGTGGCGACCAAGGCAGCCGGTTTTGCCGGCCTTCTGCGGGTGTTCGCGTTGATATTCCCGGTGGAGTCTCTTCACATTTCCAGCGTGTTCTGGGTACTGGCTGCGGCCAGCATGATCTACGGCAATGTGACCGCCATCGCCCAGACCAACGTAAAACGCATGCTGGCATATTCCAGTATTGCGAATGCCGGCTATATATTGATGGCTTTTGTGCCCTATGGCGGGGCGGTGATCCTGGAATCGCTCTCTTCCGCTGTGTTCTACCTCCTGGCTTACGCGTTGACGTCATTCTCCGTCTGGGCGGTGATGATTTCGATTGAGCCTGCCGGTTCAGACGGCTTGACATTTGAAGATTTCTCCGGTCTTGCGAAGAAACATCCCTGGCTTGGTGGCGCTCTGCTGATCAGTATGCTGTCATTCACCGGCCTGCCCCTGACGATGGGGTTCTGGGGTAAGTTCTATCTGTTCAAAACCGCTGTTGACGGCGGGTACAACAGTCTGGCCCTTATCGGCCTCTTGACCTCACTGGTTTCCGCGTACTATTACCTGCGGTTGGTGATGCACGCCTGGTTCAAACCGGGTGAGCCTGCTATTCAAACCGGTAAATGGGCGGGCGGTGTGGCGGTTGTGATGGCTGCCGGGGTCTTACTGTTGAGCCTTTTCCCGAACCCGCTGTTCCAGGCGTGCGTCAATTTGATGACCGTCATCCGTTGATCGCGATGATGACGCAAGAAGGTAAAATAAAGGGACGGGCTGTCACAGCCCGTCCCTGATCATTTTTAATGGAAACAATTGTTTCATGAAAAAATCTCTGACTTCATCCCCGCTGATAACCGCCCTGTCTTTCGCGGCGATGACCGCGGTATTCCTGTTCACGGTATATGCCCGTGTTCCGGTTGA
Source organism: uncultured Leptolinea sp. (assembly GCA_964420535.1). Classification (GTDB taxonomy): domain Bacteria; phylum Chloroflexota; class Anaerolineae; order Anaerolineales; family Anaerolineaceae; genus Leptolinea. The sequence continues at coordinate 1,632 of CAYQTY010000006.1, forward strand.
GATCCGCACCATCGGAACAACCGTACGTTACAGCTTTATCACCACCTCAATCGGAATTCTGGCCGTGTTCTACCTGATTCTGCGGCTGCCGGAAAAATGGCGGGTACCGCTGGCATTCGCCGCCGGGGGCGCGGTTTTCGGCCTGGCGTTGACAGGACTGTGGGCTAGCGGGCAGAGCGAACCGTATGTAGTCAGCGGTTTGATTCCTTACAATGACGCGGCTACGTACTACAACGATGCCAACCGTCTGCTGGACGGCTCGCTGTTGTCTGAAACATCCTCCCGCCGGCCGCTGGCCATCGGCTTCCTCGGCGCGCTGCTCGGACTGACCGGGCGCAATTTGCAGAACGCGCTGGCTTTTCTGGCGTTGATTGAAGCAGCTGCCAGTGTTTATATGATGCTGGAAATCCGCCGGGCAAGGGGCCCGGCTACCGGTGCGTTGACCTTCTGGATCGTTTTCCTGTTTGCCCGCCGGTTCATTGGCACCACCATGACAGAATCGCTCGGGCTGGCTTTCGGGGCGTTGTCACTGGCGTTCTTCTGCCGCGGCGTAACCCGCCGGTCCTTATCGTTCATTCTGGCCGGCCTGTTCCTGTTGACAGCTTCGCTGAACATCCGCGCCGGGGCGTTCTTCATCCTCCCGTTGCTGGTGTTGTGGATCGGGTGGCTTTTCCGCGAAAAACGGTGGTTCGCGTGGAAACCCGCCGGTCTGGGTGTGCTGGTAATTATCGCCGGTTTTGGTGTCAACTCACTGGTGTTGCGTCTGGTAGGCACATCTGACGGTATGGCGTTTGGCAACTTCGCGGAATCACTTTACGGCCTTGCCTCCGGCGGGGAACGCTGGTCGTATGTGTATACCGAGATTGAAGAAGCGCGAACCATGCCCGAAAAAGAGCGCTTTGAACTGATCTACCGCAAATCGTTTGAATTGATCCGTCAGAATCCGATGGGTATTGTTCAAGGATCGCTTCATCAATGGAGTCTGCTGTTTTCAGATACCTGGTTCAGTGTGTATGCTTATGTGGGCGGCGAGAACGCGGAGGGCAACCGGTACATCCACTGGGCGTTATATGCCCTGTGCGCTGTCGGGCTGGTTCAGGCGGCCCGTAAGCGCCGGGAACCGCTGTATTCCTTCCTACTTGTCGCCATAGCCGGAATATTCCTGTCTGTGCCCTTTGTGCCGCCCGGTGACGCCCATAAAATGCGCGCCTTCGCCGCCACCATTCCGCTGCTGGCCCTGCTGCCTGCTGCCGGACTTTCTGAACTGGTAAACATCTTCCCGTGGAAATTTATTAAAGAAATACCGGTTGACGAAACATCCGGGCACGGGCTTTCTGTATACTCCATTGCGTTGACGGCCTTCATGCTCCTTGCCCCGTATGTTGCCATGAAAACTGCTGTAAAGCCAGTGGTCGAAACGCCGGTCTGCCTGCCGGGAGAAACGCCGGTTAGCGCGCATTATGCGCCGGGTACCTCTGTCAGGTTGATCCGCGAGGAAGTATTGCAACTGGACTGGCTTCCCGAATTCCATTTCGGCCGGTACAAGGTTTTCATTCATAACCTGCCCAATGACGAATCTATTGCCATTTTGAGCAAGGTGGAACCGCCGGCTACGCTGATGCTGGGCTATGACATCCCCACCGGAAAGCGCGCGTGGATTCTGACGGGAACAGAAAAGATGCCGCAGGAATACGGCACCCTTCAAATGTGCGGCAGTTTTAGTGACACATCCGACCCGGATATTCTGCGCTACGGATTCTATTACCCGCGCGAGATCCGATTGCAGAAATAAAAAATCATTACTCCGGCGTGGCGGTTGACGGGATATTCGTGTATGAATCGTCCCGGTCATAGAACACCCCCCACACGCCCAGGCGGGTGGTTTCGGCAGTTAATGTCGCAGTTTCCACATTCAACCGGGTGGACACTTCTTTACGCCAGCGTTTGAGGTCGGTATCCCAGTAGTACAGGCTGAGAACCCTGGTCTGCCGGTCGGTCAGCCCGGTGACATCTGTCTTGACTGTCAATGTGTACGGGTTGGCCGGTTGGGCGGATGTTTCGCCTTTCCAGGCGCTGTTGCGGAAGAATGAGTCAACTTTTACCAGGGTGGGTTCGGGACCGATGGGTGTGTTGATGGTTGGCAAAGGCTCGTGGCGGAAGTCAACCGCTGAACCGAAGGTATCCGCGGAAATGGTCACCTGAACATTATCAACGGCGGATATGAGTGAACCGCCATCCGCCGGGATGGCGGCTTCCATCGGAGGGTTGTAGCGCAGCACCAGCAGGCCGTACGGGTAATCGGCTACGTAAATATTATTGTCTTTGACAGCCACATCCCACGCGCCGCCGAAGGTGTTGTAGATGGCCAACGGCACGGGGTTCTTCGGGTCAGCCACGTTGACAATCCGGATACCTCCGCCTTTTTCACACAGATATGCCAGGTTGTCTTTGATCACCACCCGGCGCAGAAAATCAACGGTGGCAAGGGTGGAAAGCGTTTCCGGTTTGGCCGGGTCCGTCAGGTCAGCGATTAACATGCCGCCTGAACCCAGAGCGATGTAGGCTTTCCCGCCGGTGACTGTCACGTTTTCCGCCACGGCAAGTGTTTCAATTGTGCTCACCAACCAGGGTGTTTCCGGTTTGGAAATATCCACCACATGAACGCCTTCTTTGCCAGCAGCCACCAGCGCAAGATTGCCCTCGGCTGAAACCTGGCGCGCAAAGCCTTCCAGCGCGAGCTGGCTGATCACCGGCATATCGTAAGGTTTGGTGGTATCCAGCAGAGTGAGACCGTTCAGCCCGGTGGTGACGATCAGCGTGTTCCCCGCGAGCGCCATTCCGAAAGCGCCTCCGTTAATGGGGTGGCTTGAAAAGATAGTGGGGGTAGCCACGGTAATGTCAAACACACGCAAGCCTTTTTCCTGCTGGGCGGCGTAAGCGTATTGCCCGTTGACTACCAGGTCAAAGATGTAATCTGTGCGGAACTTTTGAAAGAGTTTCAGCGACTCCGGATTCAGATCCACCACACTGAGCGAGCTGAATGTGGGGTACAGGTAGTTGTCATCCATCGCCAGATTGTCCGCCTGATAATTGGCGCTGGTCACCAATCCGATAGCGTCAAACGCCGGCTGGAAACGCGCGGATGAGGAATCGGCCGAAACCGGAAAAGCGGTAACGGAAAGAAGGATAGCTGTCAGTAACAGAAAAAACCGGGTCAAAACGGTGTTTGGTTTCATTGTATTAATTTTACTCCGCTCTATATCTACGTACCATGTTTGTATACTGTCGCAAACCGCTTGACAACAGTATGGATTATGTCATAATAGAACATATATACTAATTTTCGCGCCGGCTGCCATGACCCACCTGATTCTAATTCAAACTGACCAGACGTTTACCTACCGGCAGATCCCCCTGCCGGCGGATCAGGTGACGCGGGATGTAAAGATGGTGGGCGCGCTGCCGGATTATATCAAAGCTGACGATCCACCCGGTAAACCGTATGTAAAATATGCCGCGCACAACTGGAATGACTGGGTGGTCTTGATCCCGATCGAGGTCTTCAATGAAGGTGACAATCCCGAGCGGTTAACCCGCCGCCAACTGGATG
>CAYQTY010000006.1:5251-26063 GCA_964420535.1 uncultured Leptolinea sp.
TCGGCCTTTCACAGGGGCTTACCGGAAAACAGATTGCCGGACGGCTGAAGATCTCCCGGCGGTCTGTCAGCCTGCATGTAGCGGGGATCAAGAGCTGCCTTTCTGCCAACACCCAGGCGGAGTGTGTACAAAAAGCCACCCGGCTGGGAATTATCAACCGGGTGGAAAAATGATCAATTCTTTTTCGTAGGTGGTTACGCGCGTCCGAGGCGTTTCCGTTCTTCTTCAATAATGCTGGCATCCAGCTTCTTGAACAGCGGCTGCGGGTTGACCAGTTCCTGCCCGGGTTTCAGGGTGGAAGGCTCCCAGTGTCCGGCTGCGCCGGTGGGGTCGTAGCGCAGAGCGGTGTGGGTTCCCAGATCGTCGCTGATGGTGTCAATGAACTGTTTGCCGAAAATGGGATTGGTGTTTCCGAAGAATCCATTCAGGCGTTCACTGGTGAACGGGAGGAAAGGCGCCAGCAGGATCTTGAGAGAGTCAATGGCTTTCAGCGCTGTGTAGACTGACCGGGCGGCGGCGGCTTTATCCGTCTTGATAGCCGTCCACGGGGCGGTCTGGTCCAGGTATTTGTTGACTTCCGTTGCCAGCCGCATGGCTTCACCCAGTGCGGCACGCAGGCGCACGGCTTCCATTTCGGCAGCCACAGTCTCAAAGCCTTTTTCCACCTGGGCCAACAGGTCTTTATCCATCTCGGTCAATTCACCCGGTTCAGGCACGCGGTTTTCCCAGTGCTTGCAGGTGAAGGCCAATACGCGGTTTGCCAGGTTGCCCCAGGTGGCCACGAGTTCGTCATTATTGCGGTGGAAGAAATCTTCCCAGTCCCAGTCGGTATCCTTGGATTCCGGCATGTTAACGGTTAGGTAATAGCGTAGCGGGTCCGGATCGTAGCGGGTGAGGAAGTCACGACCCCATACAGCCCAGTTGCGGCTGCCGGATATCTTCTGGTTTTCCAGGTTCATGAATTCGTTGGCTGGAACATCGTAGGGCAGGTTGAGCGGTTTGGGATCAGCTACACCCATCAGTTCGTCAAACGCCTTGCCGCTGCCAGCTAACTGGGCAGGCCAGATGACGGCATGGAAGGGGATGTTGTCTTTGCCGATAAAGTAGTACGCTTTGGACTGGTCTCCGTGCCACCATTCCGTCCAGGCATCGGGGTTTCCGGTCAGTTTGCTCCACTCAATGGACGCAGAAAGGTATCCGATCACGGCTTCGAACCAAACGTACAGGCATTTGCCTTCCCAACCATCCAGCGGAACGGGGATACCCCAGTCGAGGTCGCGGGTAATGGCGCGGCCATGAAGATTATCCGCCAGGATCTGGCCCAGGCTCTGGCGCAACACGTTCGGCCGCCAGTAGTTTTCACGCTGTTTCAAGAAGTCCACCACCACCGGCTGTAGTTTGCCGAGGTCAATGTAGCTGTGTTCGGTTTCACGCAATTCGGGGGTGGACCCGTCCACCTTGCTGCGCGGGTTCAGTAACAGGGCTGGGTCAAGCAAGTTGCCACATTTGTCACATTGATCGCTGCGTGCGTTCTCGAAACCGCAAATGTAGCAGGTCCCCTCAACATAGCGGTCGGGAAGGAAGCGTTGCTGGCTGGGCGCATACCACTGCATTTCGCGGTCGGTATACAGGTAGCCGTTCTTTTGCAATGCCAGAAAGATCTTCTGGGAAACGTCAAAATGGTTGGAGGTATGGGTGCTGGTAAATAAATCGTAATTCAAGCCAAGCCCCATGAACAATTCAAGGAAACTGTTATGAAACCGCTGGTAGACTTCCAGCGCGGTGGTTTTTTCGGCATCCGCCCGCACGGTGATGGGTGTGCCGTGTGAATCTGAACCCGACACCATAATGACCTTGCGGCCGCGCAGGCGTTGATACCGCGCGAAGATATCCGCCGGCAGGTATGCGCCGGTGATATTTCCTACATGGATTTCCGCGTTGGCATACGGCCAGGCGACAGATACCAGAACATTTTCAGTCATAAGGTCCTCACATCAATAATATCAGGCGGATTGTAACACACCCCGCTTCACGCATTGGAGCCAGCTTTTCCTTTAATGCGGTTGAGTGGCGCCTTGCTTCGGTCACGCAAACACAGACCGTTCTATTTTGATACAATCAATCAGGGTGTTAACATGGCCGTTCAAATCTTGATCGTCTTTACAATTCTCGCGTTGTTCCTTGCGGCGATGATGCTGATCGCCGCGGTACGTTTCGCGCGCCCGCTGCCTGATTACCCGGTGGTGGACCTGGAAGAAGTGGATGGCAACATTGTGGCGGAACACCTGTCAGAAGTCATCCGCTGCCGCACCATCGCAGCCGAAGAGTTGACCACCACCCAGCGCGACGATTACTTCAACCTCCACCGGGTTCTGCTGAAGCAATTTCCGCGTGTTCACACTACGCTTGAAGTGCGTTCCAGTCAGGATCTCTCTCTTCTGTACATATGGCAGGGACGCAACCCGAAATTGCCGGGCGTTCTCTTGAGCGGCCATTACGACGTCCCGCCCGTTGACCCAAAAACCGTGGATCAGTGGAAGTCACAGCCATTTTCGGGGCAGATCAAAGACGGTTTTGTATGGGGGCGCGGCGCATTGCAGGGCAAGGGTCAGGTGGCTATCCTCGAAGCCGTGGAAACCATGCTGCGCGCCGGTTACAAGCCGGAACGCACAGTTTACCTTTCCTTCGGGCACGATTGCCTTTCCGGCGGAAAGATGGGCGCCTGCCGCACGGCTGTCTACCTGAAAAAAGCCGGTGTCAAACTGGAAGTGGTTTTGGACGAAGGTGACTGGATCGCCAGTGACTACTTCCCCGGTATGACCGGTCCCGCGGCGCTCATCGGCGTGACGGAACGCGGTCACATCCGCTTTGAATTCAAAACGCAAAATACGGGGCGAAATGATAACCGCCTTGAAATCCTCTCCCGCGCGCTTTCCAGCCTGGCGGATAATCCGCTGCCGGCTTCGCTAAAAGAGATCCGCGAGTCATACCGCGGACTGGTGGGAGCGATTGGCTACCCCCAGCAGGTGCTGTTTGCCAATACCTGGGCGTTTTCCCAACTGGTTCGCCGGATGATCCTCAACCACCCTGAAGCCCAGATGCGTTCGACCACGCAATTCATCCCGGTGATGTTCAATGGAAATCTGGAACAGGCCCGGGCACAGGTGGATGCCTTTCTGATGCCGGGCGAGACCATTAAGGAAGTAAGTGAACATATCCGACGTTCGGTGAAAGATGATCGGGTTGTGTTCCAGGCACAGTCAGAGCGTGCCTGGGAGGCGCCCATGGTCTCATCGCCGGATTCCCCGGCTTATCAGACCATTGAGCGTGCTGTGCTGGAGATATATGATGGCATACCTATCGCCCCGGTCGTCCAACCCTGGCCTGGCGACGCGCGGTTTTACACATCAGTCTGCCGCCATGTGTTCCGCTTCACCCCGTTGGTGATCCCCCCGGAAGACGACCTTGAACTGGACGGCATCAACGAACGCATCCGCGTCAAATCACTGGTCAAGATGACACAGTTTTACATCCGCATATTACAGATATGGGGTGTTTCGACGATCAGTTGAACTCCCACAGGTCCACGTTCTCGAATGTGCATCGAGTGCCAAAACTATTGTTGGATCCTGATGCCACCGCGAACGCCAGTCCGCCGCCGTTCAACCGGTCATCCTGGAAGCGCACAACCTGCTTGCCGTTCACATAAAACGTAAGCCACTGGTAATCAACTACCAGCATGATGCGGGCTTTATCAGCCGGATAGTTGAATTTGCCGGCGTAATTGCCTTTCAAGTCTGTGATCACGTTCTTCTCTGTGCGATAGTTTCGCGCGTACCCGTCCATAGACAGGTAAGAGAAGTGCAGATCGCTGGCGCCATTTTCATGGAATACAAATCCGCAGCCCGATTTTGACGGGTTCCCCAGCGGTACCGCCGATTCCCAGCTCACGTCAGCCCGGATGGCGAAGTTTGTCGGTTTGCGGTTCAACGGCCACCAGTGATAATAGCTCAGTTTTGCCCATTCACCGGTGAAATCCTGCACCCGGTAATACGTGCCTTTGGAACTGCTGACCAGTTTCTGCCCCGCCAGAACCTGAACTTCTTTTTTCATATCCTCTTCACGCGGGTCTATGGGAGTGGACGTTTCCGCTTTTTTGACCGCGGTCGCGGTCATGGTTCCCACAACCTCCAGAGGTTTTTCCAACGGCATTATAGTTTGCGTGGCAGGGGGTGGAGTGTCCGCGCCCGGAGTGGTCAAAACAGGTTCCGGAGTGGAACACGAAGCCAGAAGAATCACGCCTGTCACAAAGAACAACAAGCGCTTGTAAATCGATCGGGAGGTCAAATGTTCAGAATTGCTCACGGGAATGATTATAACCAAACAATACATAATCGTATGGCACGTTTGTACATTGTGCCATTTGTTTTGACGTTGTTCATGCCAATCGGCATCAGGCGTTAATGCGGTAAAATTGATTTTCTTACTGGAAAGGGTAAATTTTTGTTCGAAATTATTTTCCTCGGAACATCTGCTTCCGCGCCTTCCGCCCGCCGAAATTTGCCTTCACTCGTTGTCAAACATGACGATCAGCGTTACCTGGTCGACTGTGGTGAAGGCACACAACGTCAAATCTTGCAAAGCGGCATCGGCTTCAAACGCCTGAACCGCATCCTGATCACCCACAGTCACCTTGACCATATCCTCGGTCTGGCTGGATTACTTTCCACCTACATGCGCTGGGAAACCATCGACAAACTGGAGTTGTATGCCGGAAAGAACGCGCTGGAGCGGATTAAAGATCTTCTGTACGGGGTTGTGCTGCGCGGCGCTTCCACACCCATGCCTATTTCCTTTGTTCCCATTAACAATGGTGTGATCATCGAAGATGGCGACCTGACCATCAGCGCTTTCAGTGTTCACCACCGCGGACCGGATTGCTACGGCTTTGTTTTTGAAGAAAAAGGGCGGCGTCCCTTCCTGCCGGAAAAAGCGGAATCGCTGGGCATTCCTCAGGGACCCTGGCGCCGCGATCTGGTGGACGGGAAACCGGTCACCCTGCCGGATGGACGCACCATTGACCCGGCTGACGTACTGGGTGACTATAAACCCGGTACCCGCTTGGTTGTGGTGGGCGACGTGGGAGAAGTTGACAGCCTTGTGGAAATCTGCCGCGGTGCCGACGCGCTGGTGATTGAAGCGACCTATCTGGATGAAGAAGCCGATATGGCTCGCGATTTTTCCCATATGACGGCGAAGCGTTCGGCAGACCTGGCCGTACGCGCCGGGGTGCGGGCGTTATATCTGACGCATGTGTCCCGCCGTTACCGTGAAAAAGACATAATAGCCGAAGCCCAGTCAGTATTCCCAGGAGCTGTTGTGGCACGCGACTTTGATACCTTTCAGGTAAAACATCCCGAATAATGAGGAGTGATCAAACATGGATATGACAGTTGATTTTCCCGGCGGCGTGAAGGTGGATGCCCACTTCGGCAACTATACCATCTCAACCGATCAGCCCCTGGCAGGCGGCGGAGAAGACACCGCGCCGTCACCCTATATCCTGTTTCTCGCATCACTGGCAACCTGCTCCGGTTATTATGTGCTGAGTTTCTGCAAGCAGCACCAGCTTCCGACCGAAGGTATTCGTGTGATCCAATCCATGCACACAGACCGGGCAACCGGCCATCTGGATACAGTAGGAATTGAGATACAGGTTCCGCCTTCCTTCCCTGAAAAATATTATGACGCGCTGGTACGTTCCGCGGAGCAGTGCAAAGTCAAGAAGACCATTGAGAACCCGCCGGTGTTTGACGTACACACAAAAGTCGTCGGGTAATTTTTCCTATTTTAGTAATTATTAGTAGGGGCTGACCGCGTCAGCCCCTGGCATGCCTAACAGTTGACCTGTCAGAAAAAAGGTTCCCTGATTATTACTGCGCCGGGTAATAATAATGATATCCACCAGTAGGGGCTGACCGCGTCAGCCCCTTACACGATTGGGGACCAAACCTGAAGGTAAAAATACTTTCCAACGCACTCGTCTGTTTTATACGTGCCGTGGTGGGTTGAACGCGCCCTGTTGATGGTTTTATTTCATTCTCTGAAATGTGTCTATGGTCGGGCGTTTAACGCCACCCTACAATTTCCTTGATAGAATCTGCAAGTACACGTATCCACCCGCGAGGACATAATGCCCGTTCGACCCTGTGAAGAAAAAGACATTGCAGCCGTTGTCAACCTGATTTCCCAGCTCGCGGAAGTGGCTACCGGGGGAAAAGAATTTAAGACAGACTGCCTGCGCGAGCTTTATTTAAAGATGGCAGCCCGGCCTGATACCTATTCCAACTTTGTTTATGAAGATGAAGGCAAAGTGGTCGGCTTTCTCTCAGAAGTGTTCTACATGACCTTCTTCCATCGTGTGGGCACGGCGCAGGTCAATGAACTCGTGGTTGACGAAAACTACAGAGGAAAAGGCATTGGCCACGCGTTAATGAAAGCAGCGGAAGAAGAAGCCCGCCGGCGCAAAATGGATGAATTGGAAGTAGGCACAGAGCAGGATAACCTGAAAGCTCAGGCGTTTTATCGCAAGTATGGATTTGACGGCGAATATGTGCTTTTTGGTATGGAATTTGACGGCTGACGCCTAGCCGCCGGCCAGCGGGGAAAAGAAGTCCAGGCGGTCACCACTGTGGACAATCGTACGCAATCCTTCTGGATGGGCGTGGATTTCCACGCCGTTCAGCACAACCAATACATGCTCAGATAGATCACCGTCTTCCGTCACCCAGAATTTGCGCAATACCGGGTACAGCGCCACGATCTTCAGGATGGCTTTCCCGGCAGTCATGCCGTTATCAACTTCGAGATCAAAGGATTTGATCCCGGTTTCCACACGGAACACTCCGAAAAGGTTGACGCTGATCACAGGTTGGCCGGGATTATGAACGGGCTTTTTTCGAGACCGTCGAGGGGAATACTGCGCAATGGTACGTTAAAGGCAGAACTTAGCGTGTCAGTGGTCAACACATCCTGCGGCGCGCCGGACGATTCGATCTCGCCATGCACCATCACCGCCACCTTGTCGGCAAAGTGACCAACCAGATTCAGATCGTGGAGTGTCATCATTACGGTCAATGATGGATCCTTGCCGTCCAGCCCGCCATTACGCACCAGGTCGCGCACCAGACCGAGCAGGTTCAACTGGTATTGCAGATCCAGATGGGTTGTCGGTTCATCCAGCAGCAGAATTGGAGCCGTCTGAGCCAGTGACCGAGCCAGCAGCACGCGCTGTTGTTCTCCGCCGGAAAGCTCTCCGATGCGGCGCGCGGCCATATCCAGCGTGCCTGTCTGGCGCATCGCTTCGAGTGCCAGCATGCGGTCGCGTTCATCAAAATGACCGAGCCAGTTCAGGTGCGGCGTGCGCCCCATCATCACGGTTTCCAGGCAGGTGAACGCGCCGGGCAGGCGGCGGGCTTGCGGAACGACCGCGATCAGGCGGGCGCGTTCCAGTACATTCAATTTGGTCAGATCTTTATCTCTGAAACGGATCTGCCCATCAGCTAGCGGCAAGGTTCCGCTGACAGCCCGCAGCAGCGTGGTTTTTCCGGCTCCGTTCGGGCCGATCACGCCCAGGATTGTCCCTTCTTCCACACAAAGGCTGATATTTTTTAAGATCGGTTTTCCACCCATACGGATGGATAGATTTTCCATGGTTAACATGGTCACCACACATTCTGGCGCCGTGAACGGCGCAAAATAAAGAGAAAGAACGGCGCTCCGGTGAGCGCGGTAATGATCCCCACGGGCACTTCCTGCGGGGCGGCCACCCGCCTGGCCAGAATGTCAGCCGCCAAAAGTAAAGCCGCTCCGCCCAGAAAGGACAGGGGGATCACTTTGCGGTAATCAGACCCCCAGAGAAGGCGGATCAGGTGAGGCACGATCAAACCGAGAAACCCGATAATTCCGCTGAATGAGACAGCCGCGGCAGCTGTCAACGTGGCGGCAAACACGATGATCCGCCGCGCGCGTTTCACATCCAAACCGAGCTGCATCGCCTGTTCTTCGCCGAATTGCAGTACATTCAGGGCGTAACCGCTGGCTGTCAGTATACCCAACCCAACCAGGGTATAGGGAAGCATGGCCAGAACCGGATCCCACCCGCTCATTGACGCCCCTCCAAGCAGCCAGGCAAGCGCCCGGTGCATCTCTTCGTTGGAGTACAACATCAGGTAAGAGGTCAACGCGGTGGTAAAACTGCTGACAGCCACACCGGCCAAAATGAGATTGGTCGACGGCAAGCTGGAACCAGTGTGTGCCAGTAAATACGCTGTATATACAGTGATCAACCCGCCGGCAAAAGCAGCCAGCGGCACAAAATACAGGCTCTTGACTGGTGCGCTCCACGGAGAGACCATGGCCAGCACAGCGCCCAGTCCCGCTCCGGAAGCCACACCGATCAAATACGGGTCAGCCAGCGGATTGCGGAATAATCCCTGATAGGCGCTGCCGCTGCCGGCCAGCGCGGCGCCGGTCAAAGCCACCAGTAGGGTGCGTGGTATACGTAACGACAGCAGAATAGTGGCCACCGGTTGTAATTCTGCCGGTATTGCCTGTCCCCGCACTGCGGCCCACAGGATTTCCAACACCGTGTTTAACGGAATTGACACACTGCCAATAGCGGTTGACACCAGAAGGCAGAGAGCCAGGACCACGCCTGTGAGCAGGAACGGGGATACTTTTTTCATGATTACTGGAACAACTCCGGATGGATCGTTTTTGCCAGCGCCTCCAGACCATCCACCAGGCGCGGACCCGGGCGGCTGACCAGATCATCATCAAACGTTATGATCTGTCCGTCTTTTACCGCTTTGATCGCGTCCCAACCGGCCCGCTGTTTGACGGTCTCCGCGGTGACACCGTATTTCGCGTCACCCAGCAGGATGGTGTCAGGGTTTTGGATGATCAACTCTTCCTGGCTGATCTGCGCCCACTCCATGGGTAATTTCTCGCCGGCGTTGGTTCCTCCAGCCTGTTTGATCATGGTATCCATAAAAGAGCCGGGGCCGGTCGTCCAGGGCTTGGCCGGGTCTGAACCATCCACTTCATAGAAAACTCTGGGTTGGGAGGTGCTTTTGGCAACGGCTGAGTCAACGGCGGAAACACGCGTCTTCAACGATTCGATCAGATTTGCCGCTTCACCGGTGTGACCGGTCAATTGGCCGATTGTCTCAAGATTGGTATACAAACCCGAAATATCTTTCGGGTTTTTGATATAAAAAACGGTCATCCCCAATTTTTCAAATTCCGTCACCTGGTCCGGTGAATTAATATCGGCTGCCAGGATCAGATCGGGTTGTAAATTGGTGATCAACTCTTTACTGCTTCCGAACGAAGGACCCCCGATTTCCTGCACATCTTTGGCTTCCAACGGATAATCGCTGTAACTGTCTCGGCCCACCACTTGCGAGCCGGCGCCTAAGGCAAAAAGGATTTCAGTATTGGATGGCGCGAGTGAGATAATTCGCGCGGCCGGTTGTTTCAATGTGATAGTCCGGCCCAATCCGTCTTCCAGGGATATAGATGGTTCCGTTTGATGGGTAACGGTGGGAACCGGTGCCGTGGGGGTGGCAGCCGGGACGACTGGAGAGCAGGCTGCAAGCAGAAAACCTGAAGCAAGAAGGCCGGCCAGCATGGTTTGTGAGATCTTTTTCATTCAATGCTCCTTAAAAATAAACGACCTGCCGCAAGCAGGTCAGAGAGAAAAAACGGGCCGGTCAGCCGGTTCACGTCTCCCATCTGCGAGGTTGCGGTGAACTCTTCATGGGCGGCGACCTGGCTTGTCAGTTGACCTGACCTACAGTTGCGCAACAGCACCGGACTGGCCCGCAGGCTTAACCGGTTTCGCATTTCAGCCTGTCCATCCGGGGATCAGGCCTCCATGAAGATTAACTGGATTCTATTGTGTACTGAAGGATTAGTCAATCATCCGTAAAAATTAAGATTTTCTTCATTGACTCAAGTAATTTGTTTGCCTATACTACAAATAGGAAAACTGATATCCTATGCGAGAGTTAATTTTCATCCCGATGCAGTGAATTAAAAGCACGCAATCTTTGCGTGCTTTTTTCTTATCCTGTTTTTAGAAAGGATTTGCCCCATGGATTATGGAATGATCGGAAAGATCGAAAAAGCGAAACGTTACGCGCAGGAGCGCAATCGTATTCATTTTAACGCCCTTACCGTTACGTTCGACGGTGATAACAACCCACATACGGTGAGTTTCGATCACGGAACATGGTCTTGCGACTGTGACTTCTTCCAGACCCGCGGCCGTTGCAGTCACACCATGGCTATCGAGATTATCCTCGAGAGCATGATCCCGGTCACTGAAAAAGTTTAGTTTTAAGTAATCCAGAATTCAGCTTTATTGATTTGATCCTTCCACGTCAGGTGTGTTGTCACCTGTAGAAAACCGTGGAAGGATCTTTTTTTGGGGGAATAGCACTGTTTTGAAACATTTGCGTGTGCTGATCGTATCTAATTCAGAGTATGACTGGATGCAGAGAAACAAAACTTGAACTATCCGGTATTTGCTACTTGACATATAGTTTTGTTTGTACTATTATCAAGTTGATAATACATAAAATCAAAACTACTTGATTTTTATAGTAGTTGAAAGGGATAGTAAAGGAGGTTGTTTTGACTGAAAACGAAGTACAGGAACGAAAATTCCAAAAAGAGCTGCATGCCGGTATTACGTCACTGATCCTGCTGGCAGTGTTGGATAAAGCCGGCGAATCTATGTACGGCTACCAGATCGCAAAAATTCTGGGCGGAGAGCTGAGTGAATCCAACGTCAAACAGGGAGTGTTGTATCCCGCGCTGCGGTCACTGGAAGGCAGTGGATTGCTGTCCAGCATTGTGGAACCTTCTGTTTCCGGGCCGCCGCGCCGTTATTACCAGATCACAGAGGCCGGGCGGGATAGCCTGTCCGCCTGGAAAACGATCTGGACGAACACCCGCGATTACGTTGACGGCATCCTTCAGGCGAAGGGCTAGTTTTTGAAAGGAAATGTAATGATCACAAGTATTAATCAATACCTGGATGAATTAAAAAGCAACCTGAATGGATGCGATCCGGCTACATTGCGTGACGCGCTTTCTGACGCGGAAGAATTCTTGCGCAACGGATTGGAGACAATCCATGAAAGTCAGCCCGAAATCAGTGAAGCGGATGCCCTCGCCGAATTAATTGAAGATTTCGGAACCCCCGAAGAATTTTCCGCTGATTACCGCATCATAGAAGCCCGCGTAAAACCGTTGCAATCACCGGTTAAAACTACGGCGGGTAATAACTCTCTGGCGTATTCCTTGTTTGGAGTATTTGCTGACCCCACTGCCTGGAGTTCACTGCTCTTCATGATCGTGTCACTGGTGACGGGCATCCTGTATTTCACATGGGCGGTGACAGGCCTGTCACTCTCCGCCGGACTGATCGTGTTGATCATCGGGCTGCCCTTCATGGGATTGTTCTTCCTGTCCGTCCGCGGGATTGGGCTGGTGGAAGGCCGTGTGGTGGAAGCTTTGCTGGGCGTGCGCATGCCGCGCCGTCCGGTTTTTGTGGATAACACCGGGGGATGGTGGGCACGTTTTAAACTCCTGTTCACCAGCCGTCACACCTGGTTTACCCTGCTTTATATGATCCTCATGCTGCCCCTGGGGACGATCTACTTCAGCCTGTTTATCACCCTGATCGCGCTTTCACTATCTTTTACGGCGGCTCCTATTGTGCAGTTCTTCCTGCCTTTCCCGATGATCACCATTGGATATGACCAGTACTATCTCACCCCGATACTGGCAATTCCCTGTGTTCTGATCGGATTTGTCTTTTCCATCCTGACATTGAAACTGGCCCGGCGCATTGGACGCTGGCACGGTTCACTGGCGAAAGCCATGCTTGTTAGCGAATAAATAATTAATCCATTGGAGGATACATTGAAACGGTTTTTTGCCATACTTTTACTTTTGGTAACCGGAGCGTTCGCATTGAGCGCCTGCGGTCTGGGAATGGTCCGCGGCTCCGGCAAAGTGGTTGAAGAGGCCCGCCCGGTCAGCGGATTTGACTCCGTATCTTCATCCGGTTCCGGTGATGTGATCATCACCCAGGGTGAAGAAGAAAGCCTCAAAATTGAAGCGGAAGAAAATTTGATCCGCTATATCCGCACTGAAGTGCGCGGCAATACCCTGCATATCTATATGGATCCCGCCGGTATGTTCGCCATTCAGCCCACCAAACCGATGAGATTCTATGTTTCCATGAAACAGGTCACCGGATTGAACCTCTCAGGTTCGGGCACGATCAAATCCGACCGGATCGAAACAGAAGACCTTACCATGAATGTGAGCGGTTCCGGCAAGATTGACCTGAATGAACTCGTGGCAGACTCGCTCAGGGTAGATATTTCCGGCTCAGGCCGCACGATGGTGAAGGGCGAAGTGGAGGAACAAAAGGTGGTTGTCTCCGGTTCGGGGCGCTGCACCCACGAAAAACTGGTCACCCGTGACACCGCGCTCGATTTGAGCGGCTCAGGCGAGGTATATGTCAACGCCTCTGATACCCTGACCATGAATGTATCCGGCAGCGGCGACGTGGAATACACCGGCGCGGCGAAAGTCACTCAGAATGTGACCGGCTCCGGGCACATCAGCTCGAAATAGCAAAAACTGTCCCAACAAACCCTGCCCACTGAAATACGGGCAGGGCTTATTTTTGTCCATCGGAGATGCTAACGTAGGTTGGGCTGAACGCCCAATCGGAAATCCACGCATAGCATATAAACCAGAATTTTGAGTAGCCGCGTTCAGCCCAACATAACCTGCCGGAAATGACTCAATTCTACCGAAAACATAAAAAAGCCCCCCTTCGTGAAGGGGGGTAGGGGGAGATTCAAGGCGGAGAGGGCTGCTTGCGCTCTGTAAGAGTGGGATTCGAACGAAAAAAGAAAAGCCCCCCTTTGTGAAGGGGGGTAGGGGGAGATTCAAGGCGGAGAGGGCTGCTTGCGCTCTGTAAGAGTGGGATTCGAACGAAAAAAGAAAAGCCCCCCTTTGTGAAGGGGGGTAGGGGGAAATTAAAAGGCGGAGAGGGTGGGATTCGAACCCACGGTGACCCTAAAGCCACAACGGTTTTCGAGACCGCCCCGATCGGCCGCTCCGGCACCTCTCCGCGAGAGCACAATTATAGCAGGAAACTACAGCAGTTCCAGCGAAGACCCTTCAACCGGGTATTCCACCGGGGCCAGCCCGTTTTCCGCGAATTTCTTGACCAGCGCGCTTTCCGCGTCCTCTTCACCATGCACCAGGATGATCTTTTTTAAATCCGGTCCGGCTGCCATCGCGTAGCGCACCAGCATATCCTGCCCGGCATGTGCCGATAAACCGCCGATCGTGGCAATCTCTGCCCGGCGAATGTATTGATCACCAAAAATCTTGACCTGCTTTTCGCGTTCCGCCAGCCGGCGTCCCAGAGTGTACGGCGCCTGCCACCCCACAATGGTGACAGTGTTCTTTGGATCTTCAATATTATTTTTTAAATGATGCAGTATGCGGCCGTTTTCTGCCATACCCGACGCGCTGATGATGATCATCGGGTCGCGCCGTTCGTTCAACTTCTTGGATTCGTCCACAGACTGAACGTAGGTCAGCATTGGAAAATCAAGAGCAGGGTGATTACCCCGGTGGATGAATTTCTGGGTTTCATCGTCAAAATACTCGGTGTGTTCCTTGAAAATCTTCGACGCGTTGACGGCCAGTGGACTATCTACAAAAACCGGAACGGGTTTCAACTCACCGTCACTGAACATGCGGTTCAGGCTGTAAACAAGTTCCTGAGTGCGGCCGACGGCAAACGCCGGGATGATCACTTTACCGCCGCGTTTGGTTGTGCGGGCCACCACATCACGGAATTCGCGGTAGGCATCCTCCGGGTTACTGTGGGGTTTGTCACCGTAGGTGCACTCCATCATCAGGTAATCCGTTTTATCGGGCATTACAGGGTCAACCAGCAGAGGCAGGTTTTCACGGCCAATATCGCCGGAGAACCAGAACCGGTATTTGCGGCCGTCTTCACGAATATCCAGCACCACGGCCGCAGAGCCTAAAATATGGCCGGCATCCACCAGGTGAGCGGTCACCCCGTCAACCGGGGAAAATTCCTGGGTGTACTCTTTACGGGCAAATTGACCGGCTACGCGTTTCGCGTCTTCCTGCGTGTAAATTGGCTGAACAGGCGGCTCTCCTTTACGGGCGCGTTTGAAGTTGACGTATTCCGCGTCTGATTCCTGGATATGCCCGGAATCTTGCAGCATGATATCTGCCAGCATGGCTGTGGCCGGGGTAGTGTAAATGGGGCCTTCATACCCCTGTTTGACCAGGTTCGGAAGATTTCCGCTGTGGTCAATGTGCGCGTGTGAGAGGATCACCGCGTCAACTGTGCGGGGATCAAAGGGAAACTTCAGGTTCTTTTCATACGTTTCGCCGCGTTTGCCCTGGAAGAAACCGCATTCCAGTAATAGGCGTTTCCCGTTCACTTCCACCAGATATTTGGAACCGGTTACGGTTTGAGCTGCGCCAAAAATAGTGATCTTCATGCTTGCTCTCCGGGTTGTAAGGTTTGGATAATCTCAGGTCCGAACTGTTCCAGCCGCCAGGGGAATTGTGCCATGAGGGCTGATAATTCACTGATCGAGCGGGGATTCACGGTCGCTACCTGTTCAACCACCTCGCGTGGAAGGATTACATCTGATTCTACATGAAAACGCGCGGCGGTTTTCTTCCGCCAGGTCTTCAGAGATTCCAGCCGCAGGATAAGGTCTTCATCTTTCCGCGGGCAGCGCGGACGGCGCGGCGGTTCACTGTTCAATCCCCTGGCCACACATTCAAGCAGGCTGCTTCCGTGGCGTTCACGCAGTCTCGGTGAAAGCCCGGTGATCGTTTCCAGATCTTCCATTTGTTTCGGTAACGCCTGGGTGAGGGCAACCAGCGTATCATTGGTCAATATCTTGAAAGGCGGAAGGTTGGCGCGCCTGGCCTGGCTGTCACGGTATTCATACAGCCGTTGAAGTACCGCCATCTGGATCGGGGTGATATCCGTGCGCCCGACAATCTTCCAGATGGTGTCTTTTTCCCCGTTGATCTGCGGAACAGGTGTGCGTTCCAGCCGGTGAAAATCTTCATCTGCCAGTGCGGTTCTATCATTTTCCACCAGCTCGCGGTGCAGAATATCACGTAAAGGGATCAAGAAATGCGAATCCATTCGGGCGTATGCCAGTTGGGCGGCTGGCATGGGACGGATGCCCCAGTTGGCACGCTGCCATTTTTTATCCAGAGTGATACCGAATTCAATTTCAAGCATGGCTGAAAGCCCTACAACATCACGACCCAGAATACGCCCGGCGATCATGGTATCAAACAGGTTTCGGAATTCAAACCCAAAATCCCGTTTCAGGCAGATCAGGTCATATTCTCCGGCATGGAAGACTTTTTCGATGCTCTCATCCGCGAAAAGCGGCCCGAGCGGTGACAGGTCTTTAATTGCCAGGGGATCAATTACATAATCATCACCCCCGAAGGTGGTGATTTGCACCAGACACACCTGTTCCCGGTAGGCAAACAGGCTGTTGGATTCGGTATCCACCGCGAATGCCGGACCTGTGGCCAGTTTCGCTGCCAGATTCTTTAATACCGGTAAAGTGTCGACCCAAATCGGGTCTCGTAAGTCATCGTAAGGCATGTGGCTGATTATAGCCCCAAACACAGATATGACTCCTGCCCTGCGTAAAAAAATTGATTGCAGGGCAGAAGTAAGCGAGGATTATTGGGATTGCTGGTTAAGTATTACGACGTCAAATGCTGTAAAAGATTACCTGCGCGGTTCAAAGATCGGGGAGAAAGAGAATGAATCCTCGCGTATTTCAAAGGTTCTGATGGATCATTGTTCCAGATTGTCCAACCGAGAAGTCGTAAAAGATACTGAGGGACATATCCGGTGATCACCTGCGTAGCACCCAGGTTGCCAAAAGAAGCCACATGCGTCTGTCGCTGTTTCAACGCGACCCGCAGATCATCGATACCGGTACCCGGAAAATACGTGGCACCTTTACCTATCATGGCAAGAATGTGCGCGTCGCTGTTTCCGGTTTGTGAAATGGGCAGATGAGCCGATTTGACAACAGCCGGGATATTACTTCGCGTGTGTATCAACCCGCCATTGAAGGCTTCCACTCCCACCAGAATCTGACGGGCAAACGGGTGATCCAATGCTGACCGGATATCGTCAAAATTCAGGCTGCTGGTACCTTTGGCTTCGGGGTGGGCCGCTACCGCCAGGCCGCCCTGTTCACCGATTCGCAGCAGCGTTTCGATTAGCGAAAGTCCGGCAGGAATACGCTGATTCAGGAATAAACCAAGGAGATGGCCTTGAGCGGTTGAAATCTCACAACCGGGGATAACCTGAAGTCCGTATTTCGGCGCCAGGTCCATAGCCTGTTTGACGCCGTTGATTGAGTCGTGATCGGTGATGGCAATTACATCCAGATCGGTCTTTTCTGATGCGTATTTTAGAATTGCGGGGATGCTGGCGGTGCCATCGTGGCTGAAAATACTATGGATATGAAGATCGGCAAGTCCCATATGATCTTTTCCCAGATATCTAATGATTCGTTTGTTGTTATTTACAGGATAGGCTTGAAATATTTACCTACGGCTAAGGATATGTAAAGAACGTGTTATCTGATTGTTACGGTCTGTTAATGTTAAAACGAGATTAAAAAATGTAAGTAAGTGTGTAAGCTGTCATGATGTGGGGGTGACATACATCACATTCCGCTTGACTTTGCTTTCAAAGCCTTTATACTAATTTTGAGAGCGCTCCCAATCATCTCATCAGCCTCAGAACCGGTTTTTCTCTTTGCCCTGAAACGGGCAAAATAAAATTACCAGTCTGAGAGCGCTCCCAAACCCCGGATAAACCACCAGATCATGACCCTAACCCTAGAAGATATCGCCCGCCTTTCCGGCTGTTCCCGGTCCACGGTTTCACGCGTGATCAACGGGGATGCCAACGTGAGCGAATCCACCCGGCAAAAGGTCAAAAAAGTGATCACCGAGCTTAACTTTCAGCCAAACCTTGCCGCGCGTGGATTGGCTTCCGGCCAGACGCATATCCTCGGTTTGATCGTGCCGCTCAGTGTCACCTCAATTTTTTCCGATCCGTTTTACCCGCAGTTGATCCAGAGCGTCTCCAAGACGAGCAGCCAACGCGACTATTCCATTATGCTGTGGCTGGCGTCTCCAGAGTTTGAACGCCGCACTATCCACCAGGTCCTTTACAACGGGCTTATTGACGGCGTCATCGTGTCTTCTATGTCGCTAAACGATTCCATGATCCCTACACTGGCAGAAAGCAATCTACCCTTTGTTACAGTGGGTCGCAATCCGAACGATGACAAAACTTGCTTTATTGATGTGGATAACTACAACGGGGCCCGCGAAGCTGTGGATCATCTGTACAAATTGGGACGCCGCCGTATTGCCACCATCGCCGGACCTGGAAATGTCATTGTGGGCTACGATCGCCTGAGGGGTTACAAAGATGCCATATTGGAGCACGGCCTCGAATATGACCCCGACCTGGTGGTAGAGGGTGATTTTTCTGATGCCGGCGGTTATATCGCTGCGTTGAAACTTATTAACAAACACCCCGATGGAATTTTTGCCACCAGCGATGTCATGGCAGTGGCGGCAATCCGGGCTTTAGGCGAAGCCGGATTGAAGGTGCCGGAAGATGTGGCGATAATCGGGTTTGACGATATTTCTCTGGCTTCCCGTTCCATTCCGGCGTTAACAACAGTACGCCAGCCCATTGAATTAATGGGCGCCAGCGTTGTTAATATGTTGATTGACCTGATAGAGCACCCGTCAACGGCCACGCGCAGCCTGGTTTTACCCACTGAACTGGTTATCCGGGCCTCGTGTGGTGAGGAACTGGTCAAAGAAGCCTCACTGGCAGCCTGACCTCATTCTCAAATCCTCGAGATAAGAGTTTTCACAGTTACCACTTATTTCTTACTGGAGACAGCAAATTAATGTCCATTGATCCGAAATTACATTTCATCCCCTGGGAAGAGCGGCCGGCAGGTTGCTCTGATGTCGTCTGGCGTTACAGTCAGAACCCCATCATCCCGCGAGATTTGATCCCCACATCGAACAGTATTTTCAACAGCGCGGTGGTTCCTTACAATGGCGAGTTCCGCGGTGTTTTCCGGGCCGATAATAAAAAACGTGAAATGAACCTTCACAGCGGTTCCAGTAAAGATGGTATCAATTTCACGCTGTCACCTGATCCGATCGAGTGGATCCACGATGATGCCGAACTGTCAAAATTCGAATACCGCTACGATCCCCGTGTTGTCTGGATTGAGGACCGGTTCTACATCAGCTGGTGCAACGGGTTCCATGGTCCCACCATTGGACTTGGTTACACCTACGATTTCGAGAAATTCCATTTCATTGAGAACGCGCTGCTTCCCTTCAACCGCAATGGCGTGTTGTTCCCGCGCCGCATCAACGGTAAATATGTAATGTTCAGCCGCCCGAGTGACAACGGCCATACACCGTTTGGCAATATCTACTTAAGCCAGAGCCCTGATATGGTCCACTGGGGCGAACACCGCTTTGTGATGGGCACCAAAGGCGGCTGGCAGAGCACCAAAATTGGCGCCGGCCCCACTCCCATCGAAACAAAAGAAGGCTGGCTGCTTTTCTATCACGGCGTCATTACCTCATGCAACGGTTTTGTCTACAGCTTTGGCGCAGCTCTGCTGGATCTGGACAAGCCCTGGAAAGTCATCTACCGCACGGCCCCGTACCTGCTCTCTCCGCAGACCATGTACGAATGTGTGGGTGACGTACCCAATGTGGCATTCCCGTGCGCGGCTTTGCACGAAGAATCCACCGGCAAGATCGCCATCTACTATGGTGGTGCCGATACAGTCACCGCGCTGGCTTTCTGTAAGGTTGATGAGGTTATTGATTTTCTCAAGAAAAACTCAGAATTATAAAGACTGTTACATAAAGGAGGTGGTTCTTCCGGACTGGCCTGTCAAAGGGCTTAGTACACAGGTAAGCAAAGGAAAAGGAAAAGGGATGTGATGTTTTGATAAATGGCGTTGGCAGTATTCTTCCCGGAATCAACGCCCGGTCGGTGGAAACAGAACCGGTATCTATCCGGACGTTTCCAAAATATCTGGCAATAGATTTTTCTTCACAATAGGAGAAGTCGTGATGCAGAAATTACCTAAGACATTGATTTTCGTCGTCGTCGTGCTCGCCATGGTTTTGACCGCTTTCCTGCCCGCCGGCGCCGCGAAGTCACCCGCTGCTGTTGAATATCCCCGCAATGAAACCCTGTACACCAGCGGTACCCAGTGGGGTCCTCCCTCCAGCTGGAACCCGTTGAATGGCGGCGGTTACGCCATGGGAACCCTGGGCCTGTGCTACGAAACCCTGTTCATCTATGATCCCCTCGCTGACAAATTCACCCCCTACCTGGCTGAATCTGACAGCTGGACTGATGCCACCACCTATGTCGTCAAACTGCGCAAAGGCGTCAAATGGACCAATGGCCAGCCTCTGACCGTTGATGATGTCAAATTCACATTCGACATCGCCAATCCCGATGGTGAAACCAAAGCCGGCTTGAACTACACCGGTCTCTGGAAATTCCTGGAATCCGTCGAAGTAAACAAAGACACCAACGATATCACCTTCAAATTCAAAGCTGATCCCGCGTACCAGGAAGTCGGTTTCTACATGTGGCAGACCCCCATTCTGTCCAAAGCCCTGTTCGGCAAGCTCTCTGTTGCCGACCTCACCGGTGGCGCCAATAAACCTCCGGTAGGCACTGGCCCCTACAAATACCAGACAAACGACCAGGACCGCATGGTCTGGGTTCGCAATGATGCCTGGTGGGGTAAAGACGTCTTCGGCAAACTGCCCGCCCCGAAATACATCGTTGACATCGTCAACGGCTCCAACAATGTTGCCCTCGGCAAAATGCTCCAGGGTGGACTCGACCTGAGCAACAACTTCCTGCCCGGTGTCGCTTCCCTGGTCAATGGCGGTTACGCTGTCAAGACCTACTACAAAGAAGCCCCCTACATGCTTTCCGCCAATGTCGCGGCCCTGATCATCAACGAACAGGTCAAACCCCTCGATGATGTCAAATTCCGCCAGGCTATGGCTTGGATGATCAACGTCAACGACATCGTTGAAAAAGATTACACCGGTATCGTCAAAGCTGCCGATCCCACCGGTCTGCTCCCCATCTGGGACAAATACATCGACAAAGCCCAGGTCAAAGAACTCGGTTGGTCATACGATCCCGAAAAAGCCAAAGCCATCCTGGCCGAAGCCGGTTACAAAGATGTTGACGGCGACAAATTCCTGGAAGCCCCCGATGGTTCCAAGATTGCCCTGAAAGTCACCTGCCCCTCCGGCTGGACCGACTGGATGGCCGCCATTCAGATCATCTCCCGCGATGCCAAAGCCATTGGCTTGAACATCGAACCCGACTACCCCGAATACGGCGCCTGGCGCGATGCCCAGTTGAAGGGCACCTTCGAACTCTCACTGCAGAACGAAGCCCAGATGTCCTCTACCCCGTGGTCATACTACAAATGGGTCTTCCAGAACCCGATAGCCAACATCGCCACCGCCCAATACTCGCGGCGCCTGGGGGAGATCACCAAAGCCA
>CAYQTY010000007.1:0-9276 GCA_964420535.1 uncultured Leptolinea sp.
GGTTCATAGATCACCTGGCTGTTTGAGGGCAGCAGGAACACCGGCGACCCGGTCTTGCGGCGGCGCATCCATTCATCCAGGTGTGCCAGCGCGTGGTCGATCTCGTGCACCAAAAAGCCGATCTCGGTGGCGTAGCTTTCAAATGTACTCTTGCGCAGGTCAGCTTTTAACGCGGCAGCCAGCTCATCTTCGCGTTCAACAAACATACGCCGCATGGCGTTTAGTTGTGCCCGCCGCCATTCGATGGAGCGGGTTTTACCGCTCGAGAATGTTCGGCGTAATCGTCCAACACGTTCTGCTAAAGTGATTGCATCCATGACTGTATCAGGGCAGCCGCCGTAGTGGTCCCCTGGCTGCCGGCTTCCTTTCTTCTGTTTTTTATTCGGGGAACTGGAGGGTCAATCCGTTCCACACAGTTGAAATAAACCCGTTCTGTCCGATCCATCGAACAGGTTGAAATTGTAAACCAAAGATGGGTATACAGGGTAATCAGCCGGACAAACCACATCAAGATTTGTTCCATCACGAATTTTGAAAACCCAATCCTGGCTCACCAACGCAAAACTACGCAGAGTGACAAACCCCTGCGAAACCGGTATTTACTTACCGAACCGCTTTATCCATAGGTGTATGTAATACAATCTTAATATTAAATTATTCCTACATCGCAGACTATGATCCTCAATCAGAACCGGAAAACCTATTAGGTTTTGTTTACTATTTTCCATTTTTCCAGCGCTATTTAAATGATGGTTGCCACTTTGAAAATATAATCCAATACATTTATTAAACTGGCAACCTGATATACCAGTTTGACAGCGCCCTCCACGGAGGGTAATCTCTTATATATAAGAATATATATGTATATAAGGAGCGGAAAATGGCTTTACGAGAATCTTCTGCCGTATGGAACGGCAATCTGGTTGACGGAAAAGGCAGCATGCGCCTGGGGTCCGGCGCGTATGAAGGCGAATTTACCAAAGCGTCACGCTTTGATGAGGGGAAAGGCACCAACCCGGAAGAGTTGATCGGCGCGGCACACGCGGGGTGTTTCTCCATGTTCCTGTCCGCCATCCTTTCAGATGCAGGTCACGCGCCCACACAAATTTCTACCACTGCCAAAGTACATCTGGGCGCTGGACCCAAGATCACCCTGATCGAGCTCTCCACTGTGGGCAAAGTCCCCGGGATTGACGAGAAGACGTTCGTGGAATTTGCCGAAAAAGCCAAGAAAGGCTGCCCGGTCTCACAGGCTCTCGCTGCCGTGGAAATGTCCCTGTCGGCAAAGCTGGGCTGATAACCTGTATACCCCAAAAAACGGGCTGCCTGAAAATAAATAGGTCAGCCCGTTTTTACGATTAAAACTCAATCCTTCTAGTTCCACTTTTGTAATTAAACCGAGTGACGGATCACCCTCTTACTGAAGTTCTTTCCTCCCGGAAAATTAATGTACCAGATCCCGTTCAGTTTTCGCGGGTATCTTCATCTTTCACAACCAATTTGGATCTGCCGGATGATCCATCCCTCAGCCCGGTTTTCTTTTCTGTTAAACTCGATGCAAATTTATCGCGTGCGGCTTTCCATTTTCGATACCCGAGAGCGGGATCATGATTAAATTGAATAAATGCTCCGGTTGTCAGATCAAAAGCGTTCCACCCTGTGTGTTCGCAGATTGTTCGGATCACACTGATGGAATTTTCGCTTCCACGAATATGGAGCGCCACAGATGAGACGGGATCAACATCTCCAAAACCTATCTCAATATAATAATCACCCCTGTCGAGGAATCCCCAGCCGGGGGTATTCAAGTCAAGATCAGGCAGAACCCCGGCGATATCGGCTACTATGCCCTCGCGTGGCCCCAGATTTGACGAAAAATCTTTCGGAAAAATGCCGATTGAAACCACCTCGGGTGGTGCTTTAAATAACAAAACATCCCAACTCATACGGAGTTACTCCCTTTTTTAAACGTGATGTGCTTGGAACTGCCAAACACTCCGAAGTCAATCACCTTTGCCGTTCAGGTTGGTGTTTGCCTGCTATTGGGTGTTTGAACACGCGGGCGGTTTCGGTATGACGGTTGGGGCGGCCGGGTTACCTGTTTGAGGCAGGTGTGGTCTTTCGTTGCAGTTTTATATACATATAGTAGCCAAGGCATCCGAGCATGGGAATGAACAGTAGAGCCTTGCCGATCATTTCCAAACCAACGGTATTGAAATTAAAAATTCCCAGTACCATAATGGTCACAAACAGGAAAGCCACCATGTGGCAAATAACAAACAACGGGTGTTTCAGCAAGCCGAGCAATTCACAGGCAACAAGAATGGCCGGCAGTAAAAAGAATAAAAACATGATAATGGAGGAATAATCAAACCCGGTTTCAGTCGGGTTCTTGATCATCGCATCGATATTGATGGCGCTCACCCCTATCGAATAAACCGCCAGGTAAACCCAGACCACGATTTTCCACATGATTTCCCTGCTTTCCCGGTTAGAAGAGATTTTTTAGTTAAATAATTCACACTTGAACACAAACCGCATACCACGGTTGAAGCCCTCTGTTTTGCTGCTGGAGTGCCTTTCCCCTTCGATGACGCGGGTTTCCAACTCTAATCCGTCATAATCCCGGCTCTTAAGTACATCCACAAACCGGGTGACGGGGTACAGCAGGCTTTCTTCCTCACCTACAAATATATACAGCCGGGTTGCGAGTTCTTTATGTTGTTCAAAATAGGATTCTTCCTGCTTGAAGGAAAAATCGGTGTTATATACCGTCACCGGGCTGCCGGACACGTACCCGGAAAAGAGGGACGGTTCGGCGAACAGGGCATACAGGGTGAACAGACCGCCGTATGAATGGCCCATCAGCACGCGTTCTGTTGGCCGTGCCTGGTAATTAGATTCCACAAACGGGATCACTTTATCTTTCAGGAACGCCAGAAATTTGGGAGCATCGCCCGAGCCGGGAACATTACCTGTGTTGATGGGAGTGAAATCCTTCGCCCGCAGGGTTTCATAATCCGGTTTATCACCCGCATATGTGATACCAACAATGATCACTTCGGGAATGAAACCGTCATACTTCAGGCTTCCGTATATAGAATCCATCATCTTGAAATCCCACTGGGCATCCAGAAGGTAGACGACGGGGTATTTCACTTTAGGGTACTTTGCATACTCATCCGGGAGGCGGATGTACAGCTCGTAGTCACGCCCGGTTTCGCTGGAATGCAGCTGCCTGATCTCTGAGGGGGAAATATGTACCTCAGGGTAAGGTGTTCCCGCGCTGGGTGTAGGATTCGCCGGTTTGCAGCCGCCCGCCGCCAGTGATAGTAGTACGGAGGCAAACAGGATGAGAATGGAGAATTCAAATTTCATGTCAACCGCCTTAAGTTGGGTGATTGAAGACTGTTATGGCGGGAAATTACCCCGTATAAAAACATTATACAAAATTTAGTTCGTGAAGTATGCCCTGGATAAAGCAAACATAACAGGTTTCTGCCCGGCAGCCTTGATACGGTTAAAGATAGCTTCGGGATTGCCCTGTGATGTATCTTCATAATACGTCTGACCGATCCCCAGGCCAAACCCGAAGGGTGACGGTTCGTTGTTGGATTTCGTCCACGGCACGCCGTAGCCGGCAAAACTGTTAATCGCCAGGGTAGTGTATCCGCCCTGCAAAGGATTGGACGGCCTTTGGACAAAGTCCGGCAATTCGGTCAGATACAGTTCATCAGATGATGTAGCCAGGATATCCGTAATCGTGGGCGTGGTGGATGTGCGCCCTGAGATCTCCCAACCGCCAACCTCAAGCTTTTTTTCCAGATCAAGGAGCAGTTCCTTGTAATCCCGGTTGGTTCCGTAG
This sequence comes from uncultured Leptolinea sp., assembly GCA_964420535.1. Taxonomy (GTDB): domain Bacteria; phylum Chloroflexota; class Anaerolineae; order Anaerolineales; family Anaerolineaceae; genus Leptolinea. The sequence goes on from CAYQTY010000007.1 coordinate 3,866, forward strand.
TAGTACGTGAGCCGGTAGGCGCATGTATAGGCGAATGAATCCGAACGTTTCCAGCCGTGCTCGCCTTTGGCGCACATATCTGACCAGGTCTTTTCATAGAAGGTCAGCCCGGGGATGGTTGACAGGTTATCTTGAATGCCGATGAGCTCGGCTTTTGTTTCACTCCGCCGGGAAGCGAGGGTTTTGTCATCCGGCGGCTGTTTAAATTCAGATATAAGTCCGCCCAGGCTGCCATAGTCAAAGGAGATATATAGATTAGCAAAAAAGAAAAGAACAGCCAAACCCAATACAAGGAAAATTGTTTTAATGGCAGTTCTCAAGCTCTCCTCCAGAAATTTAACTCTTATTCATTAATACACAACCAAATCAGGAAGGATTTGTGACATTACAAAATACTGGTGGAAGGAGATATATCATGGAGTACCGGCATCCATTTCAAGGATTGTTCCTTTGTCGATATCAAGAGAAAAATATTTTTTTTTATAGACCGGATCCTGACTAATTGAATACAGACAAAGGGATCTGGGGCCATACCAGGAATCACTTTTATATGGAAAGCATGGAGTCAATAACCGCTCATCTTTAGGTACCAGTTCTTTAACCTTCAGTGCTCGTAAATCCAGGATTTTGATCTCTGTTGCTGAAAGATCTTCATCCCATTCGCCGCCCGTTTTTTCGTAGCCGGTAAAGATAACCACACTGGAACTGTCTCGGGTCCAGGTGAACGCGCCGGCAGCCAGGATTTTGTCACCTAATGCGACCTCTTTTTCATTGCCGGTATTCAGATCACGAATATTCAACGCGCCAGGGCGTTCAATTTCCGAATAGATCAGCCAGCGATCATCGGGTGAAATTTCAAAATCCTTAAATGTTTTATATCCTAAGACTGGTTCAAACTCACCGGTTTGCAGATTCAACCGGAATAGGTCTCTTATTTCCGTCCCCATGAAAAATGAATCTTTAAAACCATCACTGCCGGGATAGTACATTGGATACAGGTACACATATTTTCCATTCGCTGTCCAGCGGTATGATTGAAGTAATGCGTCAAATCTATTGATTCTCGAATAATCAAATGTATTATGGGGAATTGTCCAGGTTTTTTTCAGATCTGTTTTAACAATCTGTGTGTACCGCGTTCCGAAGTCAAGTATTCCCTCTTCAACATCTTTGAATTTATCCCCTGTTGTCGGTGAACACGTGTAAATAGTCCATTGATCATTGGAATGATACAGTAATTCACTTTCCAACTCAATTTTATAACCGGGTTTGCAACTGATACCTCGTACAGCCCGAGTCGCTGGAACATCTATCGTTGCGATATATTCCTCAGTTTGCTTTTTACTAGCGATCTGCGTCCTCCGGAGTAAAGCCTGAGTTAAAAAAAACACTTCCTGGGTCGCATCTTTCGGTGACAACGTCCAGGTAGGTTTACGTACCGGAGTTTTAGTGATTAACGGATCAGGCAGAGTGGTTGTCGGCGTCTTGACCGTGAAAAGGGACGCCACATTTTGTCGGAATACATTTTTTCCAAACGATAAAACAACAATAATATAAAAAGCTACACCGAAAATCAGAACATCCAGTATCAGATTCCATTTATCCGGCTTTTTTAGCCATCGATTTATTCCCATGTTTCAAAGTCCCCTTGTAATGATTTTGACTAAAATTTTCATCCGGGTTTTTTATCTGGAATTGCTTCTGGATGGCTCTCAGGCTCCAGTTTTCCAGTAATGATGTTTAGAATGGAATACTTAGTTTCGGAATGTTCCTTAATGGAATTCGCCTCTACAAGAATGTGTTCACCATCAACCCACCTGACAGGCATAATCGCCAAATCCTTACTCTGGATGATGACTTTCTGGTCAAAATTCTTCAGGTCCATAGACACCACATAATAGTCCATATTAAAACACTCTTCACCGGTCGTGGCTGAAAATATCAGGTGATCATTATCCGGCGACCAGATCATAGCTCCCGCCTCTGAATATGCGCCATCGATGGGTATCACTGTCATGATATTGTTTTTCAAATCTTGAATATGGAGGCTTGGAAGTTTGAGATTTGAGTAAAGATACGCCAGATATGTATCATCATTGGAAAATGCGAAATTAAAACCTGCATTTTCTTCAGGTGATATCTGATCGACAATAGCGCCGGTTTTCAGATTAATTTTAAACAGGCCATAGTTCCATCCATACGCCGGACACCCGCCATCGCCTACCAGATATGGTGAAAAATACAATGATTGATGGTCATCAGAGAAATGAACCGGCATTAATCTTCCATCGTGATTGCCATTTTGATATTTCCCCCCGTAAACATCAAAATATTTAAGATAATAATTTTTTGAGAGCTCTTTAGGTTTATACAAACCAATATAATTACCGACACATTGTGCGGCTACCCATTCACCATCATCCGAATGTATGCGTCGAATTGCCCAACCACAATCATAAAAAAGAGAGCTTTCAGTTGCCTGTATCTGTTCAGGTATGGATAATATAACAGTTTTTGTCACAGTGAACCGCGGCGCCGGCGTTTGCGTCAATATGACCGCCGCCTCGTGGAAACCATCATTTTCGCCCACACGTGCCGGTGACGAACCCGAGAAGAAAAACTGACCCACCCCGGCCGCCACACACAGAAAGACACCCAGGATTATCTTCTTTATATTTACCAATGTATTGGTTGCCATCCATCACCCCGTTTCGCGCAACGAATTTTCCCCGACGTGGAAATCAACCCTCATTAATTATATCTACGACCCGCCATCAGGCGAACCGGGCACATACATCATTCGTGAACATGACGGCCAGCAATCTCTGCCACACCCAGAGCCCATTCCACTTCCTCACCGCCCCGGTGAAATGACCAGCTCGCGCTCAGGCAGGCATAGGCAAAGGCATAGTCCAGCAGGAGTTGAGGGTCAATTTTCAACTCTTCGGCCAGTATCCCGGCAGTTGACAGCAGTCGCGCCTCACTGTGCGCTACATCCGACCCGGGCGGATTGCAGAATGTGTTGGCGCAATCATACGCGCGCTCTCCCACCAACCCCTTCGGGTCAAACGCCAGCCAACCGCGCGGTGACTTCCGGATGTTCCCGTGGTGGATGTCACCATGCAGCACATGGATATCACGCTGATCCGCCAGCAGACGTTCCGCGACCGCCGCGCCCTTCATGTATATGGATTCGATCCCAGCCATCCGGTCAGCCGCCGCTTTGACGAACAACTCGCGGAACCAGCGGTTCAGGCCAAACAGGCCTTGACCGGAGGGCGGCTGCGTGACGCTGTGCAATTCTCGGATCACCCCGGCGATGATGCGTGTCGCTCCTTCGTCATCCCCCTGCATCACCATGCCGGTCAGGTCATCGCCCCCGGCATATTCCAACAGGTGCGCGCCTGTATCCGCGTTTAATAGCCGCACCGAACCGTTGCCATTAAAGTATTGCAGAGCCTGTGCGCCTACCGGTTCCTCTGTCTCGCCGGGAGCAAGAATTTTAAGTATGGCCGTGGCACCCTGATACTTAACAGTATAGATCCGGCTGGTAACCGTGCTCGTATAAGGCTGTGGATCACCGAGTTTCCATGCATCAAGGTATCCGGCCAGGCGGGCGTCAACGGGCATTGATGGGGAAAATCCTTTCCGGCTTCGGAGATTAATAACCGGTTCTACCCAGCCAGGTATTTTTGCAGTTCCAGCGCGTTTGCAGGGGCGTATCCCCCGTAATCATTATTAAAGAAGATCCCCACCTGGCGAGCGCCGCGGTCAACCAGCCGGCGGGCGATTTCGGCGATGCGTTGCAGGTCTTCCGCGGAGTAATTGGAGGTGTACCAGTGCTCGCGTCCGTGCAGGCGCAGGTAGGTCCGTTCTGAGGTCAGAACTTCGGTCATCCGTTGGCGCGGAGAATCCACATTACAGAACACCGCCCCCACGGAACTCAGCAGGCTTTCGGTATGCGGGTTAAACCAGTATCCCGCGCGGAATTCCACAGCCACCCGCCCCGGATCCGGAAAAACCTGTAAAGCGCTGCGCAGCAAGCCGTGGTCATACGGCATATCGGGTGATATCTGCAGGAGGATCATTTTATACGCGTCACCCAGCAACTCTGCCGAGCGGCAAAAAGCGTGGATATCATCTTCCACATCCCGAAGCAACTTTCTGTGCGAAATGACTTTGGGCGCTTTAAGTGTGTACCCGAAACCTTTCGGCGCGCGGGCTTTCCATTTCTCAAAGGTTGAGTCGCCAAAGGTACGGTAAAACGTAGCGTTGACTTCCACCGCGTTGAACTTCTGCGCATAATAGCCAAACCAGTGGCTGCGCGTCATACCGGCCGGGTAGAAATTACCCTTCCAGTGGTCGTATGTCCAACCTGATGTACCTATAAGAAAAGTACCCGACCCGGTTTCTTTTTCCATACATCCGATTATAGCGAATTCGCCCGCAATTTCACAAATAGGAATTTCATCGGGGTTTACTTTGCACCACATACATCAGGTTTTTCCAGCGGCGTATTTGACGTTAACAAAAATGATGGCTGCACCCGTCATCATGGTAAATAGAATCGACGGCAATTCGAACCAGCTTAACAATGAACACCGGCTTTGTATCAACGTGATAATCGCTTCAATAGTTGGCCCGTTTCGTGTGGATAGACCTTTGACTATGGCTTCCGTCAGCCCGAGAACAGACCACAGGTGTATAGCCGGTTCAAGGACCAAAACCACCCCCAGTGCAATAAAAACGATGGCCAGCATGCCTTTAAAAGGAAATTGCCGGATCTCTATGTCTGAAGAATGTTCGGCTTTGACTTCCTCCACCATGGTCCGGGCTTCCTCCCAACCCACTCCCAACATCTGGCAGACGGAAAAAATAATGTCATCTTCCTTATTTTCTCCAGACAATTCAGAGAGAATGAATTCGTGGGTTTTTTCATCCATAGGTATATTGTATATAGAAGTAGTTCAACCGACAGAGATATAATCCAGTCACGCAGAATTATTTTTATTGGAGGTTCGAGTGAACAGTCAGATCGAAAAACGGAAAGTCACTAATTCAATTACGGTACTGGATGCTGCGGGGACACCCCTCGCCAACCATACGGTGTCCGTTGCCCAGACCCGGCACAAATTCCTGTTTGGTACGGCGGCGTTTGATACCGTCCCATTAGCCAGTGGTGACTATACCGGCAAAGACTTCGAACTGGCGCAGGTCCGGGCGGACCGGCTTACAGGATTGTTCAATGCCGCCACACTGCCGTTCTACTGGGGGCAATTTGAGCCGAACCGCGGTCAACCCCGCACGGAACCGCTACGTAAAGCCGCGCAATGGTGTGTTGACCATAATTTGAAAGTTAAAGGGCACCCCCTTACCTGGCACACGATGTGCGCCGATTGGCTGCTGCCGCT
>CAYQTY010000007.1:9286-22866 GCA_964420535.1 uncultured Leptolinea sp.
CCTCAACGTTCGGATGGGCCTCTTCGAGCCCGAGCTGCTGCCGCTCTCCAACGCCGATATCCTGAAGGAGCAGAAAGCACGTATCCGCCGGGATGTATCCGGCTTCAAAGGCTTAATCGAGATGTGGGATGTGATCAACGAAGCGGTGATCATGCCGGTGTTTGATAAATATGACAACGGCATCACCCGCATCTGTAAAGAGATGGGGCGCATCCCGCTCATACGTACGGTGTTCGAAACCGCCCGTGCCGAAAACCCCGCCGCCGTGTTCCTGATCAACGATTTTGACATGTCTGACGCGTACGATATTCTGGTGGAAGGCTGCCTCGAATCCGGTATCAAATTTGACGCCATCGGCCTGCAAAGTCACATGCACCAGGGGTACTGGGGTGTAGAGAAAACCCTGAAGATACTGGAACGCTTCAGCCGGTTCAACCTGCCCCTGCACTTCACCGAAACCACGCTGGTCTCCGGCCAGTTGATGCCGCCGGAGATCGTTGACCTTAACGATTACCAGGTGAAAGACTGGCCTACAACACCGGAAGGCGAAGAACGCCAGGCACGCGAAACCATTCTGCATTATGAAACGCTGTTCGCCCACCCGCTGGTGCAGAGCATCACCTGGTGGGACATGGTGGATGGCAACTGGCTGAACGCCCCGGGCGGCCTTGTGCGGCGTGACGGCAGCGCCAAACCCGCCTATGATGAATTGATGAAACGCGTCAAGGGCGAGTGGTGGCTGTCACCGGTGGAGATGATGACGGATGCCAGCGGCAAGGTAACTGTCAGCGGTTTCCCGGGTGACTATCAGGTGACGGTAAACGGGAATAATCTGCCTTTTGCCATCGGTGATGTTGCCGGTCAGACCGTTGTTCAACTGTAATCAACCAATATATGAGCAGTCCTCCGTGAGGGGGACTGCTTTTTTAATCAAACAGGGTAGGCGGTTTCTGCCGTTCCTTCTCTTCGAACCCCTCATCCACCGGCAAATTGACGCCCTGCGCCGCGGCCAACGCCAGTTGGTCACAGCGTTCATTCTCTTTAGTGCTATTGTGGCCTTTTATCCAGTGGAATCCGACGGTATGCCTGTCACACAGGTTCAAGAGTTCAGCCCACAGGTCGGCGTTTTCGGCCTTTTCTTTATCATTGCGCCGCCAGCCATTGGACTGCCAGCGCCTTGCCCAACCCTGGTTCATGCTTTCCACCACGTATTTTGAGTCGCTGATGATCATCACATCCGAGGGCTGCTTCAATGACTGCAGCCCGGCGATACAGGCGTAGACCTCCATGCGGTTATTGGTGGTCAACCTGAATCCGCCGGAAAGCTCCTTGCGGTGCTGGTTGAATTTCAGCACCACGCCATATCCGCCGGGGCCGGGATTATTCATCGCGCTGCCATCGGTATAGATGACGATTTTTCCTGCCTTAACGAGTTCGTCGATGGGGTCTGTCTGGGCAGTGTTATCTCCAGCTTCATCCAGTAGGATTTTCAGGTTGGGCGAGAGGGCATCAGCAGAAAAATCCCGCAGCCAGTTGACTGCCTCATCACGGGTGAAGAATCCTTTATACACGGCTTCAGGGAAACCCTGGATCTGTTCGGAAGCTTCCCCCGCGCCGAACCATTTGGAATAAAGTCCCGGGTTACGCCCTTTGACAACAACATAGTACTGCTTTTTCTTATCGCTCATGACCAATCCGGAAATATTGAAATCAATAAATATGTTCGGTAGTGATTCTACTTTAGTATCCTGAAATCTTTCGGAATAAAAACCGCCCCGGACGGGGCGGTTGGATTCACATACCAATCTTCCACTCAGGGTCAGCGGCTGGCGGGGGTATGGGAATACCGGTCAAGCCAGCGGTCGGCTACACCCATGAACGCGTGCAGCGCCGGAAGGATGACTGCCAGCAGGGCGATGCCGGTCACTCCAGCCAGCAACAGAGTCAAGGTATCAAATTTCAGGATGGACTTCGCTTTCATCAAATAGAAGATACCGGGAACCAGCAGGATGGCCGAGGTGATCACACCCGGCACATACCCCTTGAACCAGACGCTGGCCAGGATATGGATGATTACCATGTGCAGCAGTAAACCGAGGTAGGCGCATAACCAAAGGAAATAACTCTGGTAGGCCGCTGAAAGTAAGCTGACCAGGGAAAACAACACAAACTCGATAGCCACGGCGATGGAAAGCGTGGGCGTCTGCCAGGCATAATTGGGCCCCAGCCCGAACGGGCGGCGTTTCGGAAATTTTTCCATGATCCGCTCATGGAAACGTTTGTCCCACACTTCGACCATGATGATCTCTTCAAAGTCATGCAGCATGAATATCACCGGTAACAACCAGACCAAAAAGTTCATTGATTCCATTTCAACCTCCTGCAACTGTCACACTTGTGTCGATAAATTGACCTCATTATAATGAGCAGCAAAGCAACGTCAATCCATTTTGACGCCATCGCCACACATTGGCGAAAATGTGACGCCCCCGGAGGCTGCATGGCAGGAACTAACAAAGGCAACCCGGTATCAGACCGGTCAAAACACGAACTGGAAACGGCCTTACTGGATTTGATGCATACGGAAAATTATACAGAGATCACCATCCAGGAGATCGCCTACCGTGCCGACCTTTCGCGGCGCACCTTTTACCGGAATTTCACGTCAAAAGAAGAAATTCTGGAAGGCTGTTTTGACCGCATCTGGAATGGGTACCGCGAACGCATCGTCACCGAGCTGGACCTGTCACTGCCCAACATAACCCGGGTGTTATTCACCCATATGCAAACCCACCGTGACATTTTGTTGACAGTCAACCGGCACAATTTACTGCCACTATTCCAGGCTCGCGTGGATGTGCTGCTGCCCCGGGCGTTCCACGAAGCCCGCGGAGAGGTGGCATCGCTTCCGGCTGAAACCCTGCGCTACGCGCTGGCCTTCAGCGCCGGCGGATTCATGCGCATCCTGATCCTGTGGCTGAATGACGGCTGCCGGAAGTCACCGGATGAGATGGCAGCCATCGTAAAGGGCTTTCTGTCCATAGACAATCTCGCCTGAAGCCGTCACTTTGCCGTAAATTTCACCTGCATCACTTTTTTGAAATCATCCAGTACGTCAACCGTTCTGATCTCAAATGTACATGCTCTAGACTTGCCCATATTCTTCGCCTGCCGGATTATTTCTTTGCGTTCTTCGCTGATCTCCAGCGTGTCAACCTGGTCCATATATTTCTCAGGGATGTAAATCGTGGCCTGGGCGTAACCTTTCCAGGCAGACATCCACACAATAGTCTTGTCTTTCTTCTGCACCTTGTTCAGCCAGGCTTTGCCATCTTTGTAGTAACGCCATTGATGGGTAAGCTGGTTGTCGTCAAACAATTTGATCAGCGCCTGATAGGCCGGGAAGGAGTCACCCAGAATGCCGGCCAGAACGGTATCATCCGGGATGATGGATTCGTCACGCATTTGGATGGTATTAGTGGTTTCCATAAAATACCCACCTTTCGTAATAGTAATTATTTTCTATTATACAACACATTGTATGGAACATGCCATCTACACAACCAATTAAACCCGTTTGAGATTAAAAGAAGGGACGGCCTCCCGTCCCTTCTGCTCAAATTGTTACAGGCAATTTTTCAAAAGTGCCGGCTTTCCCAAATCGTCATCTCACTCATATTCCAGCGCCGGGCGGCAAAGCGGATGACAAAAATCATCAACAATGACACGATGGTGAACACCACCATGCGTATCACCATCGCGGTATCCATTCCTCCCGGAGTAGTGACATGTACCAGATTCAGCACGGTATTTGTCACCGTGTGAGCCGCCCATGGTATCCATAAATTTCCGGTTTTCAGGAAGGCGTAGCCCCACACAAATCCCATGAACAGTTGTGGAACAAAATTGCTGACAAACGCCATCGCGATCTCTCCGGGAGTGGAGATCGAGCCGGTCTGGTACCACTTAACCACCCAAACCAGATGCCAGACACCAAACAAAACAGCCTGAAGCCAGTTAGCCCGCTGGAAGCTCAGCTTCTTGCGGAACAATTTCAGCATCACACCGCGGAACAGTCCCTCTTCCATGAACGCGTTGACCAGGTTACCGGCCACCAACCACAGGCCAAAAAGAAATCCTCCGGTGACACCCGCCTTGGGATCGATAGCGGCGAATAACAACCCGGGGTTCTTCCCTGATTGAGCCAGCATGATCCATTCAGCTGAGTACGAAATAATAAACGGCACAACCGCGAGGATGATACCTAACAATAATCCGCTGCCAAACCCGCGAACCTCCAGCCCTATCGCGCCCAGGTTCTTACCGATCAACCAAAGGAAGACAGCCACAAGGCAAAACCCTAACGCTTTGGATAGAAATATCTCACCCCAGAGTTCATCCAGATGCAGAATGAAGATATCGGTAATCCGGAAGATCAGGGCGATAAGCATCAGAATAATGCCGGTCCGAATCGGATTCACGGAGCTGTAGCGTTCAATAAAATTCATTTATAAATCCCTTGTTCGTGCTGAAAACAGTTATTCCTTTGATCTGCCGGTAGACGCCAACATTTCCGCGCGTTCTTTAATCCCTAGCATGCATTTGCGCATCATGATGATGTCAAAAAACTCAATCAGGAGGTTGAAGAAGATGTCCAAAGACAAGAAGTTGTACTTCACCCGGACTCTCGTCACAAGGCGGGTCTGCGTTTCGTTCACCGGATAAAATCCCCAGACCCAGGACGTCGCGCCATTTTTTTCCCACCACAGGATCCATTCATCCTGTTTGAAATCTTTTACGTTAACTCCATACTTCCCATCAGGGCTCATGGCGATCAGATCATCTACTTTAATAGGCTGGCATTCGGGCAGAATGGTCCTCGCGCTGGGGCGGCCGAGATTATCCAGCAGGTCGTAGCTGTACCAGCCAGCCCGGGTTACGCCCATCTGCACGATCCAGGGAAAAATATCCTGCGGAGGCGCATTGACAGTCACCGCGCGGGTTGCATCAAATGAAGGTGCGGTGACAATGTCATCACCGGGCATGGGCCGTGAAAGCTCTTCACCGGTCGCTCCCCATCGAAGCTGCCACTTACGAAGCCAGGCGAAATAAATAACGAAGAATATGACAATCAACAGGATAACAATTAAAAGAATATTCATTCTTCAGCCTTTCATCAGCAAGTAAACAGGCAGCATCAGACAAGAGGAGATGACTATCGCCCCATATCAGCAATAAGCCGGTATTTTGTCAGTGCCTGTCAAGCAGTGATTATACCGATTCCACCACCGGTTCGATGGTCACTTTGCGCTTGTCCAGTTCGGCGCGGATCTCGGCGTGCCTGTCACGGGTGATGGGATACGCGCGCACCGCGAGGAAACTCAACAGCAAAACGGCTGCGCTTGCCGGGCCGATGAGAAAACGGATGGCAAAAAGCGCGGAAGCCGGCTGTACCGGGTCCGGCATCCCCGGCGTGGCATTGACATAACCTGAAAGTTCCAACGCCCAGCCGGAAATGAACAACCCGAGGGCCAATCCCATCTTCTGCAGGAACACGAAGAATCCGTAGAAAATTCCCTCGCGGCGTTGTCCGGTTTCCAATTCGTCCAGTTCCACCACATCGGGCACCATGCTCCAGGGGACGAGGTAACCAACCGATATACCGATGCCGGCAACACCCGCCAGGATGAAGGTCAACACTACCTGGCCGGGCTGCAGGAAGAACAAACCCATAAGGGCCGCTACAAAGAAGCCGGTCCCCAGGTAATACACGTTGTGCTTGCCGATCTTTTCGCTGACCTTTGCCCAGATGAGGACCCATATAAAAGAAGAGAACTGGATGGCCAGCAGCAAAAAGCTGAACAGGCCCATATCCATCTTGATCCAGTCCTTGGTGTAGAGTTGCAGGTTGTTTTGCGCGAACTGGATGGCCAGCCACGAGAGCATGTAGATGGTAGTCACCAGGATGAAGGACTTGTTGCTCAGGGCAACCTTAAAACTCTCAATAAAACCGAGGCCTTTTTCAGCCGGTTTCGCGTTGACGGCAAAATCAGGTTCCTTCGTGCCAAAGAAGGTGATGAAACACGGTCCGGCGATAAAAAATGCCCAGACAGCCGCGCTGATCATGTAGCCCATTTTCGGGTCTTGCGGGAACAGGCTGACGATAATGCCATGGAAGAAAGCCGCCAGTACGCCGCCGAGGATGGAGAAACCCATGCGAACGGATGAAAGGCGGGTGCGCTCATCATAGTCCTGTGTCAGCTCAGCGGTAAGCGCCGCATACGGCACGTTGACCGCCGTGAAAGCGGTATCCAGCAAAATGGCAACCAGCAGGTAATACCAGAACAGGCCGGTTTCGCCCAAAGGCGGAACGATCCATTGCAGAAAGAAAGCCAGCCCGAACGGGACGGCGGCGATCAGCAGCCACGGCCGGCGGCGGCCGAACTTGCTAACCGTGCGGTCTGTCAACCAGCCAATCAGCGGATCATTTACCGCATCCCATATCTTGGCCACGAGGAACACGTTCCCCGCGATGCCCGGCCGCAGCCCGGCGACATTAATAAGGAAGTTGAGCAGAAAGAAACCATTAATGGCGGTGGCAATGGCCGCGCCGAGGTCACCGGCGCCGTAGGCGAGTTTTGTCTTCTGGGAAAGTCTGGGAGTGGAAGTGGTCATGGCATCCTTACAGTTCTATGGATTTTGAATATTCCAATGTCCAATTTTGACGGAAATCAGCCGGTACGTCTACCCCGGCTGCTCTGGCCCGCGCACGCAGGGCGTAATGCCTGTACAGCAGGTCAGAGGTTTTGCGCATACGGCGGCGTTCTTCGGGGAAGCTCAAATTGTGAGTATCGAACAATGCCGTCTTAAAGTCGTAGTGCTCGGGCAGGTTGTAACTGTGTCCATCAGGCTCATCAAGGTGGATGTTCAGCAGGTTGGTCAACTCAGGGTCGAGGCAGGCCACCATCAACGCCTGGTCATAGAAGGTGCCGCCGCCATCCACATATTCCTGCCCGTTAAGCTTCGTGGGGATGATGTACGTGTTCATGCTCCATCCGGCCAGCACAGCCTTGATCACCGGGGCGGATTTGACCTCCCACACGCGGCCGTTCCAGGTGAAGGCGCGGCGGGGATTGGTCATGCCCATGTATTCTGGGTAGCCATCGGTGCGCGAGGCGGATACGGTCATCGGGAGAGCGATATCATCAAAGGTAATAGCTTCCGGGTGCGCTGATCCGGTATACGCGGCCAGTCTATCCTGTAAAAACACCTCAAGCGGCCCAAGGTTACCGAATCCCTTCCAGAGTTTCAGCGGATTCATGTTGTACGAGATGAACTTCTTGCGTTCCAGGTGCTCCATCAAATTTTCGAGGTCATCCAGGGCGTGCAACGCGGCCGGTTTGTAAAGGTCAGGGTAACGCGCGGCGGCCAACTGCACCGAATGGAAGAAGCCGTTCAACACACCGGCAGATATACCATACACGTAGCGGATCTCACCGCCGCCGCGGGCAAAACCGGCGTCCACCGCGCTGGTGGTCACCATGCCGGCCAGAATGCCCGAAAATCCGCCGGCGCCGTAGATCACGTTCGCCGGGCGGTCAAAGGGAAAGTCATCCAACTGGCCGTTGAGCAGTTCCTTGAAACGCGCCGTCAACTGTACCCGATTTTCCACTGACTGGCGCATATTGGTGGCAGCTTCCGTGCTTCCAATGTACGGCAGGTCAACGTGACCCAATACAGGCGTGTGAGGAACCCCCGGCGCGGAAGCCGGCGTCTTTTCTGCGAGTAGTTTTTGTCGCTCCACAAGGTCTAGGTAATGGCCGGTGAGCAGCGCGTGGTTGCGTTCGTGTTGTGAGTGCATCACAAAAGACGAGGTGAACCAGTTGAGCTGCCACGGGCGGATGCGTGTATACGGTTGAGAACGCAGGATAGAACGGGGATCCGAGGTCTGCAAATCGAAAACAATCGCGCCGGCGTCGGTTATAGCCGGGCGACAGTCAAAGCGCCACTTCCCGTTGACTGGATTCGTATCGGTGGAAAGCAGCGTGCTCAAACCGGCGATCAGCGCGTCCAACAATGGCGCGTTCTGCGGCGGATCAATGTGGACGAATCCGTGGTCACATTGCAGGGTGTCATCGGGCATGCCGTACATGCGGAAGATGGCGCTGTTATCCAGCGAACACAGGTAAAGCGGTATGCCAAGGTCCGAGACGTTCCAGTCATCGCGCCCGGTGCGGCTGACCAGGTACTTGCTCATCCACCGGCGCAACGGTTTCAGCGTGTAAAACCCGTGTGACGGGTTGAGTTTTAGCGCGCGGATATCCCAACTGTGCGCCTTGCTCAAGAAGGCGCGGAAATCCGCAATGGCTGTGCCGGCTTTTCCCCACACAACCGGTGACCGCCTGGCGGCCAGCGCCAACCCGTATGCCAGCGCTGCCAGGTTGCCGCCGCTCACCCCGAGCACCCTGCCGGGCGTAGTGCCGTCATTCAGCAGACGTTCTGCCCAGTCCAGTTCCTTGACAATGAAGGGCAGATCACCTAGTTTGGCCGATTGGAAAATGATGGTGGTGGGCGGGTTCTGGGTCATAGGGGAACTGAGTCCAATCCGGATTAATGGATGATTAAAACCCGATTATATCTGAACGCATCAGGATATGCTTTTGGACTTTCAAAAGGTGGATGTGTCAAAAAAGTGCTCCTGAAATGAAGATGCTTTTCTGTTGAAATGGATGCCTGTATCTCATTATCCCGGATTTTGTATATACCGGGTGCTTACATGCAACAGACAATGAATTTCTGCGTATATTTTCTAGCCGGGGGATCCGGATAAATCTCATTTTCCTAAAACAAAGGAGCTGTATACATCATGTTTGGAAAGGTAAGCAAGTATCTCATTCTGGGGGTAATCACCATTGCTGCCGGGGCGTTTGCAGCCAGTACATTGTTATTACCCGCACCTTTGCCTGAAAATAGCCCGGCTGAAGTGTTTTCTGCCGGACGCGCGGAAAAGCATATCGCAGAAATAAGCCGTGACATTCACCCGGCAGGTTCAACCGGCACGAAACAGGTTGTTTCGTATATTGTCAAGACCCTGGATTCCTTCGGGATTGATGGTCAGATCCAAACAGGAACAGGAGAAGGGCAGAATTTTGGCCTTCAAAATGTGATTGCCCGTATCTCCGGTAAAAATCCCGGGAATGCCGTGCTGATCATCACCCATTTTGACTCGACCCCATTTGGACCGGGCGCTGGTGATAATGCCAGCGGAACGGCCGTGCTCCTTGAAATCGCCCGATTGTTGAAAAACAATCCTCAACTGGATAACGATGTCATTCTTATATTTGAAGATGGCGAGGAATGGGGGTATCTGGGTGGGTATTTATTCACCAGAGAACATCCCTGGATGAAGGATGTGAAACTTGTGATCGGACTGGATACAGCAGCCTGGGGACCGGTTGTGCTGCTGCAGACAACACCTGAAAATGGCTTCCTGGTCGATGGGTACGCCCGGGGCGTAAACAACCCCACCGCCTATGGCTTTTTCGCGGACGCAAACTGGAATATAGCCCATGACGATTCAGAAATTCTTCCCTTTGTTGAAAAAGGAATTCCTGGCATCGAATTCGAGGATCCATCCGCTTCACTGGTCAAACATTCCGCGGCAGATACACTGGAACTTGTCAATATGGGCAGCGTTCAGCAGATGGGCAGCCAGGTATCAGACCTGGTTCGCCAGTACGGAATTATGGATTTGTCACAGACTACCAGCACAGATTTGAGCTTTTTCACGATACCCGGCATGAAGGCGGTCACGTATCCGGCCTGGTTGAATCAGGTTCTGGCGATAGTGTCTGCCCTTGTATTTGTATTATTAACCATCGTCGGTGTAAAGAATAAGAAGTTGGACGGCAAGAAACTCGCGTTATCAATTGCCTCCATGTTAATACTGGTCGTGGTATCCGCCGCTCTGAGCTTTCTTGCTTCCGGTGCATTTTCCGCCGCGTTTCCCAAAACCAATCCAAGATCAGCCTCGCGCCATTTATTATTCGGCAGCCGGTCTTCCCTGTTTTATCGGGTATATGGTACTTATCATGACGGTCTTCGCCTTTTGCCATGTATGGATGGCTCGCAAAACCGGACATCAACAAATGGCAGCATCCATCCGGTTGATCTGGGTTTTAATGGCAGTGGCCTTTTCGTTTATCCTCAAAGTTGGCAGCTACGGTTTTATCTGGCCGGTGGTGATCAGTCTGGCTGCGTGGGGTATTCAGATCTTTTTGCCTGAAAACCAGAGCCGGATTCCATACCGTGCCCTGACGATCCTCGCTCTTTTGACCGGTATCACGTTCTTCGCGCCCGACCTGTGCCTGGCATTTCTAAGCACCGGCTTCGGGTTGACAGGCCTTCCCCTGGTCTCGATCATCACACTTATGTTGGAAGAGCTTTTTATGATCGCGAGCGAATAACACGGTAGCAATTTCGTATCGTTGCTTGAATATGACGAGTTCACCCTGATTGGGTGAGCTCGTCTTCTTTTATATGGGTTTTTCGCGCCTTAGATTCAGCCGGCGCTATACATCATTCGCTATGATCCCTCACGTTAACGATGAACCAGGCCAGCAGCCACGCTATCAACAGCCAGAATATGACAATGAACACATAACCAAAGACGGTCGGCGCGCACCAGCCCCAGCCGCAGGCGCCGTTGTTTTCCAGCAAAAAGGGGATACCGATCTTGTGGAACAGGTAAACCGACAGGAAGGGGATCGCTGCGAACAGCCCCACCGGAGAATCAAGGTAAGCCGGCCAGATCAAGCCGGGGCTGAGCAGCAGGACATAGATAGCTATGATGATGACCAGTGATTTAAGTACGCGGGGTTTGAACACAGAATCTCAATTCATACTTTTTCGGCTTCATTCCGACGTTCTTTAATGAATTCATCTACCAGTGGAGTACCTTCTTGAATATTTTTTCGAAGGATCTGCTGAGCCAACCGCACTGACTCGTCACGAACTCCCATCCTGCCGCTACCATCTGCCGGGAAAGGATTTTCGCTTTTTCTGTTATCGAGTTTGGATTCTGATTTCTTATCCATCTTTACTCCCTGTTACCGTTGGGCACATGCCAGGTTTCACCCAGACTCATGCCCAGGGTTTCGTAGATCTTCAGCGTGGCTTTGGAGTGGTTCAGCGTGTAGAAATGGATGCCGCACACATTGTGGTCGTAAAGGTCAAACACCTGCTGGGTTGACCAGTGGACGCCCACCTTCTCCACGGCTTCGTCACTCTGGGCGCGAAGGACGGCGCGCAGCAGTTTGGCCGGGATGCGTGCTCCCTGTGCCAGATCCGCCATACGCCGCAGCCCGCTCAGTGACGTGACGGGCATGATGCCCGCGATGATCGGTACTTTGATGCCGGCGATCTCGCAGCGTTCGCAGAAATCGTAGAAATCGCGGTTGTCAAAGAATAGCTGGGTGCAAATGCAATCCGCTCCGGCATCCACCTTGGCCTTCAGGTAGTCCATCTCTTTCAGGCGGTTGGGCGTTTCGGGGTGACCTTCCGGGAAGCCGGCCACACTGATACCGAAATTCGGGAAGTTCTTCCTTATATACGCCACCATGTCCGCGGCATGCGGAAATTCATCAGTGGCGGGCATAAAATTCGGGTTGTTCTTCGGGGTGTCACCGCGCAGGGCCAACACGTTGGTGATGCCCGCTTCGGAATAGCGTTCCAGTTGCGAGCGGATATCGTCACGGCTTGCGCCAACGGCGGTGAGGTGCGCCACCACGTTCATCGGGGTTTCTTTTTTCAGGCGGATGACCAGATCCTGCGTCAACTGGTTGGTGGAACCGCCCGCGCCGTACGTCACACTGACGAAGCTCGGCTGGATGGGCGACAGTTTGCTGATCGTCTCCAGCAGTGCCTGAGAGGCTTCTTCGGTTTTTGGCGGGAAGAATTCGAAGCTGAAGTGGATCTTGTTTTCGGTGAAGATTTCGGAAAGTTTCATGGTCGGCTCACATAGTAAAGAAATCCGGCGGGTAGACCGCCTTGTATGATCCCAAATATACCGTATTTCCGACAATTCTTGTCAGGTTAATAACAGACGATTTTTACAGGGAACAGGTGATTTACCGGCGCACCAACTCCAGCGCGTCAAACGGACAAACGGACACGCACAATCCGCAGGCGGAGCACTTTGACACATCCACCCGGGCGATCTGCTTGAGGGGCGCGCTCAACGCGTCAAACTGGCAGACCTTCTCGCAAACACTGCAGGCTTTGCAGCGGGCTTCGTCTACATGGGCCGTCAGTTCAAGTTCCGTCACCACGGGCTGCCCCTCGCGGAATTTGTTCAGGTACAACCCTTTAACCTCTTCCAGCCGGCTGTACCCGTGCGCTGAAAGCCACTGCCCGGTTTCTTCCGCGATCTTTCCATAGATACCCGGCCCCTTGAGGATGGCCGCTGTGCACACTTCCACCAGTGACGCGCCGGCCATGAAAAATTCGATCACATCTTCCCCGCAGCCAACGCCGCCCACGCCGATGACCGGCTTATCGGTCACCCGCGCCACCTCGAACACCGAGCGCACCGCCACCGGTTTGATGGCCGCGCCCGAAAGCCAGCCGTAGCCGTACTTCGAGCCCATTGGCGGAGCCACGCTGTTGATGTCAATGGTCAGCGTGGGGCCGAAACTGTTGATACAGGTGAAGCCGTCCACATACGGGTCAAGCACCTTCGCGATCTCGCCCAGGTCGCCGGCATGGTAACTGAGCTTGGCGATGACCGGGATCGTCACGGCATCGCGCAGGGCGCGCGCGGTCTCAAGCAGGCGGGCGGTATCCAGGTAGTGGATGGAATACTCGATAATGTCGATGCCGATCTTCTGCAGCCGAGGCCCGAGCGTTGACAGGTCTTCCGCGGTATAGCCCACGCTGGCGATCAGCGGCAAGCCGTACTCACGTGCGGCTGCCTGCGCGATGCCATATTCACTCTCGAACCAGCGTTCAGGGGCGTACTCGCTCCACAGTTCGGTATTTAGCAGGCTGTCTTTACCTACGCGCACCATATTAGGCCGCGGAACCGGCGCGGCGACAGACGAAATGGTCTTGCACAGAAGGCCTCCCGCGCCGCCTTCCGCCGACCGGCGGATCATCGCGCCGGAGCCCACGTTCGGGCCGGCCGCCGGTATGACCGGGTTGCGGAAGGTGTGGTTGAACAGGCGGACAGAAAGGTCAGTATCAGGAGACATGGCATACCTCAATTAACAGGAATACCCCTGCCTCTTAATATACATGAAAAAATCCGGCGGCAAGGGGTTGATGCGGGTTAAAAACCCATCCCGTTTACGGGACAGCCCACATCAGGATCCTGCTCCATTCCAGCGAGACCAGCACGCGCCCGTCCGGTGACAGCGCCGCGGAGCGGGTGTCACCCGGGATGGTATGCACCAGTTCCCAGTCATCCACCCGGCGAAAGCGCATCTGGCGGTCATTCGCGCCGGAACCGGTGATCAGCAGGCGCGAATTGGGTGAGAACGCCAGGCACTCGGCAATATCCGGGAACACGTTGAGCTTCACCC
>CAYQTY010000007.1:22876-24768 GCA_964420535.1 uncultured Leptolinea sp.
TGACGCGCGCCAGATGGCCACGCCGCCCTGTGTGCAGCCGCCGGTGTCATTCGCCGAGCAGAACGATGAAGCCAGCAGACGTCCGTCAGCCGAGAGGGCCAGGCGGTTTGCCTGCTTGCCGGCGGAAAACACGTTGATCTCCCGGCCGTCCACCACCGACCACACACGGATCAGGCCGTCTGTCCCGCCGCTGATCAGCCGGCTGCCATCAGGGGTATACACCAGCGCGGTGACGTTCTGGTTGGCGGCTTTCCACTGCTGCTCCACCTCCCAGGTTCGCGTGTTGTATATCCAGATAGCGCCGTTGGGCCAGCCGGTCAGCCCACCCACCGCCAGGCGTGAGCCATCCGGTGAGAATGCCAGACTGCTGGACGTGGGCAGGGAAGCGGGTGTTGCCAGTTGTGATCCGTCCGCCGGGTTCCACACCCGCAGGGTTTGTTTATTCAGGTCGTCTGCCGTTGAGGCAAGCATGGTGCCATCCGGCGAGAAAGCCAGATCCCATACGATGCCGGTGAGGCCTTTGAGTGAGCGCAGGTACGCGCCCCCGCGGGTGTTCCACAGGCTGATGTCGAAGTCAGCATCGTTGCCGGATCCGGTGGCAAAGGAGGCGCCATCAGGCGCGAAAACAGCCTTTCGCAGAGATTGCCAGGGTATCTCCGCCTGCACCTCCAGTGATGCCGCGTTCTCGGGGGTGATGGGCGGGCGCAGCGCGGCGGAAACAGTGACAGTGGAAAATGCCAACGCCAGAAAAACGATAACCGGAACGATTCGTTTCATGCGGTACCTCCTGCGGAATACGGGTCCTACGCTCTTATTCTAGCGCAACCGCACCGCCGGGGGTAACCGCCTTATCAACTTGCCGCGTAGCGCGTGTAGACCACCCCGGTGGGTAACGGTGACGATTCCAGCAGGGTGAGGTTAAGCTTCACGCCCTCGGGGAAGAGCTTCTTGCCGCCACCCAGCACCAGCGGATACACATGCAGGCGGTATTCGTCCACCAGGCCGTGCTTTGCAAGGGTTTGCGCCAACACACTGCTGCCATCCAGCAAAATATCCTTGCCGGGCTGTGCTTTCAGCCCCCGGATGGTTTCGACTACGTTTTCGCGGATCAGGGTGGAGTTCCTCCAGGCGGATGCCGTCTCCAGCGTGGTGGAGACCACATACTTCTTGACGCCGTTCAGCGCGTCGGCAAAGGGATCGCCTTTCATCGGCTCGAACGCTGTGCCGTGTATCTGCCAGGTCTTGCGGCCCAGCAGAAAGGTATCAGCCTGCTGGAAGGTTTCAAAGAAATGGTTGCCGATGTCATCGTGCCAGAAAGGCACGGTCCAACCGCCGTGGGTGAATCCCCCGTCAACATCTTCTTCGGCGCCGCCCGGCGCCTGAATCACCCCGTCAAAGGTGATAAATTCCGCGATGATCAATTTTCGCATACGACCTCCGTCACTATGAGTCCATTATGGGGAAGTCAGCGGGCGGAGGGAATCACGTGTAGAAGGATGGGAAGAGAGCGGCGGGTTATCTTACGGTGCTATTATCCAGTTTTTTGTATACATACCCGATGGCCAGCCCCAGGGCTGAAAGCCGGATGACGTTGATCAGCAGGCCGGCCAGGAACCAGTGGACGGGATCGTTAATGGGCGTAAAGAACTTTGCCGGAACTTCAATAAGAAGTGTGACAATAACTATGACAATGAGACAAATCAGCCATGCTTTCAGGATAGGGCCTCGGGCGGGGAGCCGGTCAAAGAAACGCACCAGGAAATAGCTGACGCAGAAACCGAGGAGCAGTCCCCCGGCCAGCGCTTGGATCAGCATGGGGATATACGAGATGGATAGCGCCGCCCGGTAACCGGCCGCGAAGGGGGTGAGAGAGATGAAGAAGTTCGCCACCC
>CAYQTY010000007.1:24778-25063 GCA_964420535.1 uncultured Leptolinea sp.
GAAGGCAGCGCCGCCGGATAGGGTTAGGAGGGTTATAAGACGCCAGTTTCGTTTGGGTTGGGTCATTTTCTTCCTTCCGATTAAATGATAATAGCGCAGTTAATATGGGTAAAGCAAATTTTTAGCAGGGTTAGTGTTGGGAATCGAGAAAAGTAGGATGCGCTCGAATTCGAGCGCATCCTACATATTTGTAAAGCTTTCACCGGTATGTGAAAATGGGTGTGTATCCGGAAGACTGGGGCGGAAAACCGGATACGATTCTGATGGACGTGAGCCGGGGCGAAT
>CAYQTY010000008.1:0-9068 GCA_964420535.1 uncultured Leptolinea sp.
TTTACCCGCCCCGTTGGCGCCAATGACCGAAGCGATCTCGCCTTTCGCGATCTGCAAATTGATATTTCGCAGAGCGTGGATACCACCGTAGTGCACATTTAAGTCAACGATATCAAGAAATGGAACGTTGTCTGCCATTTCGCTCTCTTTTCTCACCAAGATATGCCGCGACGACCTTCGGGTTGTTCTGGATTTCAGTTGGCGAACCGATCGCCAGGGTTTCACCCAGATTCAACACCATGATGCGGGAATTGCGGCACAGATCCATCACCACATTCATGTGATGCTCGATCAGGATAATGCTATATTTTTTCAATTCATGAATATGGCGGATCATTTTGATCAATTCAGCGCATTCATCCTCGTTCATACCAGCTGCCGGCTCATCCAGCAGCAGTAGTTCCGGCGACGTAGCCATGGCACGTGCAAGTTCCAACCGGCGCTGCAGGCCATAAGGCAGGATTCCGGCTTTCTGTTGAACAAACTCATCCAATCCAACCAGCGTAAGCAGTTCATGCACCTGCGTTTCCACTTCTTTTTCTTTTCGACGGGCATTGGGTGTGCGGACAAACGCCTCAAACAGGGAATAGTGCGGGTCACTGTGCAACCCTAGCGCGACATTTTCAAAGACTGACATCTGCGGGAACAGGCGGATATTCTGAAACGTGCGGCTGATCCCCAGGTGACACAACTGGTCAGACGTTTTCCCCACAATACTCGTGCCCTTGAACGAGATCACACCTTCGGTCGGTTTAACCGAACCCGTGATAAGGTTGAAGATGGTCGTTTTGCCAGCGCCGTTGGGGCCGATCAGACCGACCAGTTCGCCAGGTTCCAGGTGAAAGGAAACATTGCGAACGGCTTTCACGCCGCCAAATGACACGGAAACAGAATCCAGAGAAAGAACAGGGCCGCCCATTACCGGTCACCTCCTTCCACTTTTGGTTCTTTTTTGCCGAAAATTTTCTTGAAGAATTTCCTGATCACCGACCATGTGTAGGTGAAATTCATCTCTGTATAGCCCAGCAGCCCCTGCGGTTTGAAGATCATGATGACCACGAAAAGCAGACCGTAGATGATAAGGCGCCACTCGGTAAAGAAACGAAGCAGCTCCGGTACGGCCACCAGAACAAACGCGGCAATAGCCGGTCCAATGAGTGACTGCATGCCGCCAAATACAACAGCCGCCAGCAAATCATAGGAACGTGTGGCAGTAAACATGGAAGGAACCAGATAGGCCATGTAGAAGCCGAACAGGCCGCCCGCCACGCCGCCGAAGAAAGCGCTAATGAACAACGCGGTCAACTTGGTTTTCATCAGGTTGACACCCATCATCTGCGCGGCTACTTCATCCTGTTTGATAGCGATGCAGTTCTTGCCATACTGCGAAGTAACAAAGCTGTGGGCGAAGAACACCGCAAGCGCGACCGAGATCAAGACGATCGGCAGGGTGGTCAACTGGGGGATGCCGGTAAAACCAAACGCGCCGCCCAATGATTGATATGTGTTGTTCAGCAGCAAACGGGTAGCTTCGGCAAAACCGAAGGTTGCGATGGCGAAATAGTCACCGGTGAGTTTGCTACGGAAGGTAGGAAACCCGATGAGCAGACTGCACAACCCGGAAAACAGACCGCCGAACAACAGCGCGGCAACAAACGGGAAATGCCAGTTCATAAACGCGTATGCCGCCGCGTAACCACCAAGAGCCATAAACGCGGCGTGCCCGATGGAGAATAACCCGGTATAACCTGTCAGGATGGCAACACCCAACGCGGCAATAACACTGATGCCGCCCAGGATCATAATTGTATTGATATATCCCATGGATGCGCTCCTCTACAGCTTTTCTTCCGTTTTCACACCAAACATGCCATTCGGAAGGAATAGCAGCATGATGATCAGGAAGGTGAACGAGAACAGATCGCGGTACACAGATGAGATGTACCCGGAGATCAACGTCTCAAGCACACCCAGAAGCAGGCTGCCAACCACCGCACCGGGCAGGCTGCCGAGTCCGCCGATAATGCTGGCGATCATGGCTTTGGTAGTGACAGAGCCCAGATACGGGAAAACGGCATATTTGATACCGTAAAAAACGCCGCTGATCGATGAAAGCACACCGGTGATGAAGAAAATTGTCAGGGCTACCGTATTATTGTTGATGCCCATAATACCGGCTGTGACCATATCCAGCGAGCTTGCGCGGATAGCCAGCCCCTGTTTCGTACGCATCAGGAAAAACCAGAGCAATCCGAGTACAACGAACGAAATGATCGCCGCAGCCAGGTCCATCTTACCGAAGGCCACACCCTGCACGTTGATCGTGCCGGGTAGGATCTCAGGGAATTTACGGAATGCGCCGCCGAACGCCAGGTTGACGATGTTGATGATAGCCAGGTTCGCTCCCATGGCAGAAATCATCATGTACAGGCGGGGGGCATTTCGCATGCGCAGGGGGCGGTACGCGCCTGTCTCAACAAATAATGAGAGCGCCACCGTTATGATGATGGAAAGTGTAAGCGCCAACCATACCGGCATGTAAAAACTTGTAATGGCATAGAACCCGGCAAAGGCGCCTACCACCATGAAGGCGTCAAACGCCCAGTTGGTGAAGTTATAAACACTGTAAACCAGCGCGTATCCAACCGCGAGGAGGGAATACACCGCCCCGATGGAGATACCGCTGACAATTTGCTGAAGAAAGAGTGTCACTATTACTTCTCCTCTTCCGGAAGACCCGGGATCAACCTATCAACAGACCGGTTGATGAGAGACCTGACCTGTGTGAAAAGTATGGAATACAGATAATCAACAAGCTTTGACATCACGGTAGGGGCGGGCGAGTGCCCGCCCCTACACAGTTTATTCATTTGAAGAACGTCCCGATTATTTCTAGAAATAATTATCCAGAAATATAGTTTACTAACGGGAAATTAGCCTTCGGGTTCGTACGTCTTTTCGATATTCCACTTGGAATCTTTGATGCTCATGATGATGACCGGTTTGTTGTGAGGATTGTGGGTTTCCGGTTCGATGGTCAACTTGCTGGTGAATACCGGCACATCTTTCATGCTCTCGAGAGCGTCGCGGATGGCGGTGGCAGCGGGAGAACCGGTTTTGGTGATGGCTTCGCCGGCGCCGTATTCGATCATCTTGAGCGCGTCAAGGGCGTAATACGCGTAAACAGAGGCTTTCTGGCCGTGAGCTTTTTCGAAGTTGGCATTGAATTCCTGGAATTCAGGAGATTCGGTGGAAACGCCGCTGGAAAGGTAGGCGCCTTCCAGTTCGGGGCCAGCCATGCTGAGCAGCTCATCCGCCACCCAGCCGTCAACACCCAGGTACTGGATCTTCAGGCCGAGTGCGGTAGCCTGTTTGGAGATGAGGGCGATATCGCGGTAGGTACCGGTGGGGACCATGAGCAGATCGGCGCCGGATTCGGCCACTTTGGAGATCTGGGCGCGGAATTCGGTGTCATTGGCCTGGTAACCTTCTTTGGCCACAACTTCGCCGCCGAGTTCTTTGAAGTGATCTTCAAAGAAGTTCTGAATACCCACGGAGTAGGCTGAAGTTACATCGGTGATGAAGGCGACTTTCTTCTTGCCAAGTTCCTTGTAGGCATAATCAGCCAGAGCGTAACCCTGGTAGGGATCGATAAAGCAGGTGCGGAACATATACGGATGTACTTTATCGTTGTCATCAACTGTAACCTTGACATTGGAAGCAGTGGTGGCAATAACGGGAATTTTGGCAGTATCAGCCATGGCGGCGATCGGAATAGCCGCTCCGGACCATTCCGGTCCGATAATGGCGTTGACCTGGTCCTGCTCCATCAAACGTTTGGCGGCCGCAACGGCATCCGGAATTTCGGAGCGGCTATCATAGGTGATCAGTTCAACCTTATAACCCTGAATACCACCTTTATCATTAATCGCTTTGACCTCATCCTCGAGAGCCACTTTGGCTGCCTGTCCGATGTAGGAATCGGGGCCGGTCATCTGGGCAACAAAACCGACCTTGATAGTTTTGGATTGTCCGCAACCGGCAAGAAGACCGGCCATCAGCACAACCAGCATAACTACGGAAAACAATTTAACTTTCTTCATTTTCTGTTCCTCCTCAGTGTCGTTACTTTCTTTCAGCTTTCATGGTCAAAGTTCCGATTCTCTGCCATGGTGGCTTGCTTAATTCAAATCACCCGATTGGCGGTAAGTACAATCGGGCAAATTGTTCGATTGGAACCTACCGGTTTATAAAAAACAGTGAGACTTGGGGGTTTTCAATCCCCAGGTCTCACATTTGGATCGTTTCTCGTCTCGATTGACTATGGCAGATAGCTCAGCCGCATTGGAACGCAAGGTCTGCCAGAAAAGCATTGAGTTTAAGGCACCCGCGTACCAACTCTGGATAATATCTCTCCTGAGCCGGAACGAACACAACCGGTTGCCTGGATGCCAATTTGTCATTGTATGATGGATGGGGGGAGGTTTTTCCGAAATGAAAATACGAATAACGATTTTGTTTATATCATGCTCCCGATATTTGTCAAGGAAGTACAGCTCAAATTTCGGGAGTGACGGAAAAAGTACCCGAATGGGGGATATAACAGGTATTCCTGTTCTAGACCATTCCTATTTATTAAAGACTAACAACCGGTTGTTGCCGGATGAAATGATTTGCAGCCGGGCAGGTTCAATAATAAAATGATCGGCTTGCTGAAGCATCAAAAGGAATGCCTGTTCCTGTTCCGTAAGTGCAGGATCCGGAGTTGCACATTTATTGTTCGTCGGCGACAGGGATCCAAATTGGATTCGGTCATTATTAATGGAATAAGTTCCAGTAAACATGTTACAGCCGGTTGAACCGGTTAAACGTCCGTCAGCCTGAAACAGGATAGCCGGTTTGGGTTCACCCCGTGCTTCTGTCAGACCTGCCGGATCGCCATAAAAAGCCAGACTCCAGGCGATACCCTGAATGGAAGCAGGATTGGATGCCGCTTCACCATTCTTGGTTTTACTGACCAAGCGGCTTAGAACCCATTGCACCGGGGGATCTCCCACGGCCGGTTTGCCACTTTTATCTTTATATACATCCAACTGGTAGATATATCCGGGTTCATATGTCAAACCAACAACATTCCCAATATACAATTCCCATTGTGCTTCCGGCGAATGTTTGATCTGCAAACACTCGTTGTTATGGTAGGGATTTATACATATAACCTTTTCGGGCCCCACATATAACGGTTCAACAGGTTCAGGTACAGGTGTCGAAAACGGGAGTGCCGAACAGCCGGTCAGAAGAAGGCTCCAAATCAGTGCGATGAGAGATTTATTTTTCATGAGGTTATTTTTCCGATTTCTGTAATGTTGACCTGTTGCGCTTCAATTGCACATACATGACCGCGAGACACCCTGCAATCAAAACCAGCGTGACGGCCAGACCGCCCTCAGGGCCAAACAGACCGCCTGTCAACCAGTCGGGGCCGGCTTCTTTAAGATTGATCAATGTTGTACCGCCAATAAATGAACCGCTTACCTCAAGTCCAAGTATGTTACCCTGTGCCCAATTCCAGAAGCTATGAATGGCAAATACTCCCCATAATCCGCCTTCGCTGATGGCGTACAGACAGGCAAACACGCCGAACAGAAAAAGGTTGATCATGGCGATCCAGTTAATATTGTCGTTCAACAGGTGGAGTGACGAGAACAGCGCGGAAGACACAATTATCCCCCAGACTGCCCCGTATCGCGTTCCGAAAACCGGCAACAGGAACCCGCGTGTCAGGGTTTCCTCCGCCGCCCCCTGTATCAGCCAACCGGCCAGCATAATTAATACACCCGGAACAGCCGAAAAACCAGACCATACGGTGGGATCTGATTCAAGGGTTAATAAACCTGAAATCCAAAGGACCACACCCGGAATAACCATCATAAGAATGCCAATCGCAGCGCCCCGGAAGTATTTTTGCCGGATTTTGTCTTTTTCCAGACCTGTGGTCCAGAACGACCTCTTCTCCATAATCCCCAGCCAACCCCAGATGAACATGAAAAATGGGGTAAAGCTGAACAAAAGGAACATGGCTGTGATCAATGGCGAGTTGGAAGCCATAGGATTGCGAAACGCCGATGCTGAAAAATTCTCTGTTGCCAGGTTGATGACGATCACCGGTGCGGAGCAAAACGATGCCAGTATGGGGACACAACTCGCGAATAAAAATACAGCCAGAGGATAGATATTTTCCCAGATTTTTTGCCAGACACGGTCTTTAAAACGTGGAATTTCCAATGATCCCAGACGGGCCAGTTCAAAGAGTTGATTATCAGGGGGGAGGATCCGGTCAAGCATAAAATAATTATGGCGTTTCCAGGAGAAATGACAAGCCAGTCAACGGAGGAATTATAACCACTGGTTTCAATTCCGTGATTGTATGCGCTGCTTCTCTTGCGATTTGGATAATTAATGTCTGAAAGTTAAGAATATCTTAATGTACAATTTTGGGGGCTTGTAATTTGTTTGTTCCCGATGTAACATAACGACTAATACTTTCCGGGAGTGATGTGGAAAGTACGCAGCACAACACAATTGAATATTTGATGCACTCTTATCCAGAGAGGTGGAGGGACCGGCCCTATGATACCTCGACAACCAGCCGAAAGGCATGGTGTCAAATCCCGCAGAAGATGTATTCTGGGAGATGAGAGGAGATCTGTGGCTTTTCCGCACCTCTTCTTATCACCATAAGAAGAGGATTTTTTTATACCGGAGAAAGCCATGCCAATCAAAATTCCCAACAAGTTGCCCGCCCGCGAAACACTGAACGGCGAAAACATCTTCGTCATGGACGAAGACCGCGCCCTGCATCAGGATATTCGCTCGCTGAAAATCGCCATCCTGAATTTAATGCCCACCAAGATAGCCACAGAAACCCAGTTACTGCGGTTGCTGGGCAACTCACCGCTCCAGGTGGATATCACCCTGCTGCGTACAGATACGCACCAGAGCAAGAACACATCCGCGGAGCATTTGCTCTCGTTTTATCAGACATACGAACAGGTAAAGAACCAGCGATTTGACGGCCTGATCATCACCGGTGCGCCAATAGAAAACCTGCCCTTTGAAGAGGTAGACTACTGGGAAGAACTGACCACGATCATCGACTGGTCTGCCCATAATGTCTTTTCCACATTCTTTATCTGCTGGGGCGCGCAAGCTGGCCTGTACCATAAGTACGGGATACCTAAATACGCGCTTCCGGCCAAGCAATTCGGTGTGTTCGAACATCAGATCTCGACAAAAAACACCAACCTGTTGCGCGGTTTCGATGACGTATTTTACGCGCCGCACTCACGCCACACCGAAGTGCGCCGCGAAGATATTGAGAAAATTCCTGAACTTGATATTCTGGCCGAATCAACGGACGCCGGTATTTACCTGGTCTCCACACATGATGGCAAACAGGTCTTCGCTACCGGCCATTCGGAATACGACCCGTTGACATTGAAAGGTGAGTACGACCGTGACGTCAACCTCGGGCTGCCGATCGCGGTTCCGAAGAATTATTACCCGAACGATGATCCCACCAAGTCACCGGTTGTGCGCTGGCGCGGTCACGCCAGCCTGCTGTTCTCCAACTGGTTGAACTACTGCGTATATGAAGAAACGCCGTACAACCTGGATGAACTGAGCTAACCCACAGGACAATTCTGAACGCCAAGGAGGAAGTAAGCCATGAGCATGTGTATGTGTCGAAAATGAATGTGTCCTGGATCTGTGATGCAGTTGCATCCATCAACTTAACCGTTCTTGCTGTTCCCAGTAAAGGAAAACCATAATGACGCCCAAAGAAACTACCCGAAATTTCGGCTTCTCAACCCGCCAGCTTCATGCCGGGCAATCCGCAGACCCGACCACCAAATCGCTGGCCGTTCCGATCTATCAGACATCCTCCTACGCGTTTGACAGCACCGAACACGCCGCCAATCTGTTTGCCTTGAAAGAGAGCGGGAACATCTATACCCGCATCATGAACCCGACCAGCGATGTGTTTGAACAGCGCGTGGCTTCATTGGAAGGCGGCGTGGGGGCGCTGGCCGTCAGCTCGGGGCATGCCGCCCAGGCGCAGGCCATACTGGCTATCTGCCAGCAGGGTGACCACATTGTCTCCGCGGCTACTTTGTACGGCGGCACATACAACCAGTTTGCCTATACCTTCCCCCGGCTGGGCATTGACGTGACCTTTGTCGATCCGTCAGATCCTGAGAATTTCCGTAAAGCGATCCGCCCCAACACCAAGATCCTGTACGGTGAAACTCTGGGCAACCCGCGCATCAACGTCTTCCCGATCGAAGGTGTGGCAAAAATCGCGCAAGAATTCGGCATCCCGCTGGTGATAGATAATACATTCGCCACGCCGTACCTTTTCCGCCCGATTGAGTGGGGCGCGAACATTGTCACCCATTCTGCGACCAAATTCATTGGCGGGCATGGCACGTCCATCGGTGGTGTGATTGTGGATGGCGGCAATTTTACTTGGGAAGGCAATCCCCGGTTCCCCAATTTCAACACCCCTGACCCGAGTTACCACGGCCTGGTGTTTGCCAGTGTGGGGCCGGCGGCATTCATCACCAAAGCCCGTGTTCAGATCCTTCGTGATTTTGGCGGCTGTCTTTCACCGTTCAATTCCTTCCTTTTCATTCAGGGTTTGGAAACCCTCAGCATCCGGGTGGAACGCCATACTCAGAACGCACAAAAGGTGGCTGACTTCCTGGAAAAACACCCCAAAGTTAGCTGGGTAGCCTACCCCGGACTGAAATCAAGCCCTGACTACGAATTGGCCAAAAAATACTTCCCCAACGGTTGTGGATCCATGCTGGGGTTTGGCATCAAAGGCGGCGCAACTTCCGGCGGCAAATTTATAGACAATCTGAAACTCTTCAGCCATGTGGCCAATGTGGGTGATGCCCGGAGCCTGGCCATACACCCCGCCACCACCACACACGGCCAACTTAATGAGCAGCAGCAGATCGAAGCTGGCGTGTCACCAGACTTTATCCGTCTGAGCATTGGTC
>CAYQTY010000008.1:9078-19711 GCA_964420535.1 uncultured Leptolinea sp.
GAAGATATTGAGGATATCTTGTGGGATCTTAATCAGGCATTGGAAAACGCGTAAAAAGGTATAGTAGCAGATACATGTCGTAATAATCATTTATGGCATCTGACAGAAATCTCAACCAAAGAACCCTGCAATGTTCTTCTCCTACCCCTGGATATCCAGGGGTAGGTTTTTATTCATAAATTCTCCGTAAATAAGTTCTTTTGTGATAAATATCACTTGTATTATCTGATACATCATATATACTATTGTTATAGGTTGTTATAGCAAATGGACGATTTCCTTACTTCCCGACAGACCCAGGAATTGCTCAAGGTAGACCGCATTACCATCTACCGGATGGTGAATGACGGCCGCCTGAAAGGCTCAAAAATCGGTCAGCAGT
Organism: uncultured Leptolinea sp.; assembly: GCA_964420535.1. GTDB lineage: Bacteria > Chloroflexota > Anaerolineae > Anaerolineales > Anaerolineaceae > Leptolinea. The sequence continues at coordinate 9,461 of CAYQTY010000008.1, forward strand.
GGCGCTTTCCCCGCCAGGAAGTGGAACGGCTGCTGAGCGGTGCTGCTGATTTTGAACCGGTATCGGCAAACAATCTACCGGTACACTGCCTTCAAACCATTCAGGATCTGTTCTCCACTGTCAGCCAGTTTTCCACCGTATTGATCAATCCGCAGGGAGAATTGATCACCTCTATCTCCCATCCCTGTGCCTTTTGCCGGAAGTACTCATCATCATCCAATATACACCAGGCCTGCCAGGCTTCACACCAACAATTCTTTGAACAGGCAGTAAAAGGGAAAAAACGCTTCATTTGTCATGCCGGGCTGAGTTATGCCGGCCGGTTCGTCTATTCTGGTGAGCAGGTTATCGCCCTGTTCATTGTAGGCGGTTATCGTCCGGAAGATGCATCAGGATCCGCGAAAAACCTTAAATTACAAAATGAAGGTTATGCAGAAGAAGAAATAGATAGAGCCTATGAGGAAGCGCCGGTGCTTCCTTTTGAGCAGGAATCCAAACTGGATACCTGGGCGGAAGCTGCCGCCGGGGCATTCGAAAGTATTTTGCAGGAACGGTCTGCTTTCTCCCACCGGTTGAAGAAGATCGCAGACCTGACCCAGATTCCCTGAGGAGCGTGGCATGAAGACATTACTCGTATTGGGCGCCGGCACCGCCGGAACCATGATCGCCCGGAAAATGGTATCCAAACTGGATTCTCATGACTGGAAAGTGATTCTGGTTGATAAAGATGAAAAGCATTACTACCAGCCGGGATTCCTTTTCCTCCCCTTCGGGAAATATACGGAAGGCCAGGTTGTAAAACCGAAACACCAATTTATTCCGGGGAATGTGGAATTTATCATTTCAGATATCGAGGTCATAGAACCGGCTGCCAGCCGCGTGAAATTGGTGAAAGACAACCGGGTGATCAGCTATGACTATCTTGTTATCGCCACCGGTGTGGATATCCACCCGGAAGAAACCGAAGGATTGAAGGGTGCCGGATGGCACAAGAACATCTTCGATTTCTACACCTACGAAGGCGCCTCCGCACTGCATCCCTTCTTTGAAAAATGGCAGGGCGGCCGCCTGGTGATGAACGTGGTTGAGAATCCCATCAAATGCCCGGTTGCCCCGTTGGAATTCCTGTTCCTCGCCGATGACTATTTCACCAAACGCGGCATGCGAAACAAGGTGGAAATGATCTATGCCACTCCGTTGACCGGCGCCTTCACCAAACCAAAATCCGCTGAAGCACTTGGCGGACTGCTGGCTTCCAAGAATATCATCATGGAAACCGAGTTCAATACCGGTGAAGTGGATCCGGTCAACAACGTTCTCAAATCGTTTGACGAGCGGGAAATCCCCTACGATGTGTTGATCACCATTCCAACTAACAAAGGCTCTGACCTGATCGCCCGTTCCGGTATGGGAGACGGCCTCAACCTCGTTCCCACGGACAAATTCACCCTTCAGGCCAAAGACTGGCCCAACATCTGGGTTATGGGTGACGCGACCAACATTCCGGCATCCAAAGCCGGCGCTGTCGTCCACTTCCAGTTGGAATATGTGGTGGAAAACATGCTGGCGCACATGGCCGGCAAGGAAATGCATGGAAAATTTGACGGCCACGCCAGCTGCTATATCGAATCAGGCTTCAATAAAGCCTTCCTGATCGATTTCAGCTATGACGTGGAACCACTGCCGGGTAAATATCCGGTCCCCGGGATCGGGCCTTTCTCCCTGCTTAAAGAGTCCACCATTAACCACTGGGGAAAGCTATTTTTCCGCTACATGTACTGGTATATGATGATGAAGGGTATTGATGTTCCTCTGCCCAGCGCATTCAGCATGGCCGGGAAAGAACAATAAGAAATTTTTGCTCCACTTAATCAAGAATTCTGGAGGATAAATAAATGGCAACAAAAACAATCGCGGGTAAAACAGTTCAGGTTAACGATGAAGGGTTCCTCACGAACCCGGCCGAATGGACTAAAGAGATTGCGGTGGAAATCGCCAAAGAGGAAGGCATTGATCCTCTGACCGAAGCCCACTGGAAGGTGATCGATTTTTCACGCGGCAGCGCGGCATCCAACGGTGCGTCCCCCACATTGCGCACCATTACCAACGGCAGCGGCGTATCCACAAAGGAATTGTTCACTCTGTTCCCCAAAGGCCCTGCTAAGAAAGTCGCCCGCATCGCCGGGTTGGGTAAACCGGAAGGTTGTGTTTAGGTTCTTACTTTAAAAAGGAGAAGGATCAATGGCTGAAGAACAACGTAAGATCGCTTTTATTTGCTCCAAAGGCAACCTTGATATGGCTTATCCCGCCCTGGTAATGGGCTGGGCCGCGCTCGGCAATGGTATTGATGTGACCATCTTCTTTACCTTCTGGGGTATGGATATGATCAATAAAGCCCGTGTTGACAACCTGGAGATCCCTCCGGTGGGAAATGCCAGCATGAAAATGAACATGATGGGTGTACCCGGTTATGTGGGCATTCCGCAGTTCCTGGGCGCCTTTCCCGGCATGACCCCCATTGCCACTGCCCTGATGAACGACAAAATGAAGAAACTCGGCGTGCCCACGGTACGCGAGTATCTTGAAATGATGGCGGATGCCGGCGCGAATATGTATGCCTGCAAGCTATCTGTGGACATGTTCAATCTGAAGAAGGAAGACTTCATCGATGGTGTTAAGGATATCGTCACTGCCAGCGATTTCATGGATATGACCGAAGGCGCTCAGATCGTTTTTATCTAGCTCCCCAATTCCATATCGATTCTCCCAAAATTAATCAGTAACAAGAAGAACAGGTCTTCCGACCTGTTCTTCTTGTATTAACCGGTAGTTTCGGCATTAAATTTAGAACCGGGTGACCACTTCCTTCTATTTGGATGATGGTTCCATCGATCTTAACAAAGCGTTCATCCCATTTTTTAACAAACACGATAACAAGCCTCGATTAAGAAGCGGTCCAAACAAAATCCTTTTACCTGGTCTAAAAAACAGATTACCGGACCGGCGCATTTTCAGCTGTTGAAGCGTTCTGCATGTGACGGGATATAATTCAGATATTGACCGGTACTCTCATGTAAGTATTAACTGGAGACATGCTATGCCTACCATTTCTATTCTGACGGATTTCGGCCTGCGTGATGGTTATGTGGGCGTGATGAAGGGTGTCATCTGGAAGATTTGCCCGGACGCGCAAATAGCCGATATTACGCATTTCATTCCTCCGCAAAACATCCGTCAGGGTGCCATCGCGCTATTGCGAACCACCCGCTACTTTCCAAAAGGCACGATCCATATAGCCGTAGTTGACCCGGGTGTGGGCACTCACCGTAAGCCGATGGCTGCCGAAGTTGACGGACATTTCTTTATTGGTCCGGATAACGGATTGTTCTCTCTTGTATTTAATGAAGCGGATGAACGGGGCATCGGCTGCCGGTTCTATACACTTGATAAACCGGAATACTGGCTGCCGGATATAAGCCGTGTTTTTCATGGGCGTGATATTTTCGCTCCGGCAGCCGCGCACCTTGCCTGCGGGGTACCACTCGAAAAAATGGGGACACCATTTACCAATCCGGCACGCCTGTCAAACCCGGAACCGCGCCGGCAGGGTTCCGGCTGGCTTGGCGAAGTGGTGACTATCGACAATTTCGGTAACATTGCCACAAATATCGGTTCAAAACACTTGCAGGGTAATGAAAACTATACCGTCAAAATTGCCGGCCAGACGATAAAAGGGCTGATCCACACCTTTGAAGACAGGCCCGATGGCGAACTGGCAGCCATGATCGGCACCGATGACGACCTGATCGTCGCGGTGGTAAAAGGCAACGCCGCCGAAAAGTTCAATATCAAACCGGGTGACCTGGTGGAAGTGCAAGCCGCCACCGGAGACCTGGCATGAACCGCCCGGTCATCTCTCTTACAACCGATTTCGGTACAAGAGATTATGATGCCGGAGTTCTAAACGGCGTGATTCTTTCGATTGCTCCCGAAGCCAGGATTTCTGTACTTACCCACGATATTACACCGTTCAATATTTTGGAAGGCGCTGTCATTCTCTCCCGCTGTACTCCTTTCTTTTCGGAAAACTCTATTCATGTTGCTGTTGTTGATCCCGGCGTTGGCACCAGCCGGCGCGGACTCGCCGCCCGGTTGGGCAGTCAGATTTTTGTCGGGCCGGATAATGGCCTTTGCACGCTTATGGTCAAGGCCGCCCATGAAGCGGACCTGCCGGTTGAATACTATGCGCTAGAAAACCCGCGGTACTGGCTGCCAAACGTCACCCATATCTTTCACGGACGGGACGTTTTCGCGCCGGTTGCCGCTCATATAGCCGCCGGCGTTCCCCTCAAGGCGTTTGGCTCGCCTGTAGTTGACCCGGTTATCTTGAACATACCGACACCCGTGCGAACTACGAACGGATGGCACGGCGCCATTATTCATACGGACCATTTCGGCAACCTGACAGGCAACCTGACAGCGGAGCATCTGGAAGGACGCGCAAATTTTAATCTTCAAATTCAGGAGAGCGTAATCTCTAACCTTACCCCTACGTACGGAGCCGTCCAGCCCGGCAGCCTGATCTGCCTGTTGGATGACAGCGACTGCCTCGAAATTGCCGTGTCACAGGGCAGCGCCGCAGACCGCCTAAACGCGGGAGTGGGAACGGAATTTGATCTGGTTTTTCAGGAGTAATTGTGGAGAAAGAACCCTACATCGCCGTAGATAAGCTAACGTTTCAATACCATAGCCGCACTGAACCGGCCATAATTGATCTTTCCTTTAAGGTATATCCGGGCGAAGTACTGCTGATCGCCGGTTCTTCCGGCTGCGGGAAGACAACCCTGATGCGCTGCATCAACGGCTTGATCCCGCACACCTACCGGGGTGAGATGAAGGGCGAGATCACCCTGCTCGGAAAATCCGTCTCCACAATGAGCATGGCGGATCTATCACAGACCGTCGGAACGCTGCTTCAAGATCCGGAACGTCAGATTGTGGGCAGTTATGTTCGCAACGAAGTGGCGTTCGGTCTGGAAAACCTCGGTTTTTCGCGGGACGAGATCACCCGCCGGGTGGATGAAACCCTGGATTACCTGGGCATCCTGAAACTTCGCGACCGGGAGACTTTTTCCACCTCGGGCGGAGAGAAGCAGAAGGTCGCTCTGGCCGGCGTGCTAGCCATGCAACCCAGGATCCTGCTGCTGGATGAACCCCTGGCCAGCCTTGACCCGGCTTCGGCTCATGAAGCGTTATCTATATTCCGCGATCTGGCAAATAAAGGAATTGCCGTGATGATCGTGGAACACCGGGTTGAAGATGTACTGAGTATCAATCCTGACCGGGTTCTGTATATTAATGAAGGCAAACAGGAGTATTATGGCGATTCCGCCGGCCTGATGGATGTGGTGGATTACCATCGCATTAAATTACCGGCCGATGTGGTGATGCAGCGCGCAAAAAAGGAACCTGTGATTGAATTCCAGCCATTGCTTAAACCGCAAAATGGCGACCCTCTGGTGCACTTTGACCACGTCAGCTTCCGTTACCGTGAAGACCTTCCGGATGTTTTACATGACGTCAGTTTTGATGTGAAAAAGGGGGACGTGATCGCCATTCTCGGCCATAACGGTGCCGGCAAGACGACACTTGTCAAACACGCGCTGGGGCTGCTCAAGCCCACTGGCGGAAAAGTGCTGCTGGAAGGCAAAGATACCCACAAGATCACCGTGGCACAGGCGGCACATACTATCGGGTATGTGTTCCAAAGCCCCACTCAGATGCTCTTTGCCCCAACTGTGAAAGAAGAACTCGCTTTCGGTCCGCGCAACCTGCGCATGCCCGCGAATGAGATAGACCAAAACGTAGACTGGGCCATCCATTCCGTGCACATGGAAGCGGAAATAGAAACCCCGCCGTTGGCGCTATCTTTCGGGCAGCAAAAACGGGTGAGCATCGCTTCCGTGCTTTCCATGCGGTCACGCATATTGATGATGGATGAACCAACCGCCGGGCAGGATTACTGGAACTACAACCAGTTTATGGACGCGATCCTGCAGATGCCGGGATTTGATTCCGTGTTGTTCATCACCCATGATGTTGACCTCGCCGTGGTATATGCCAATCGCATCCTGCTGGTGTATGGCGGTCAGATCGTGGCAGATGGTACCCCGGCAGAGGTGCTGCAAGATCGCGAACGGCTGAAACGCTGCCGCGTTCTGCCCACCTCTTTGCTTGAAGTCAACGAGAAACATTTTGGAACGACCGGCCGGTTTCTACGCGCGGAAGAACTGGTAAAAGCAATCTAAGAATTTACCGTAACTATTCGCCAATTATTAAGTTTAATATTAAAATAGTGAGTGGCAGCCATTGCAACCGGTTGCCAGTTTCTCATTGACTGTCCACACGGCAGATTTCTTTCGTAACACTTTAAGGAGAAGGTCATGAACAAAAAATCATTATGGAAATTCGGCACCCGCGAAGTTGTCTATTCCGCCATTGGCGCGGCCCTGTACGCTGTGCTCTCATGGGCCACCAACTTCCTGCAGATCCCTGCCGCCGGGAACGTAGCTTTCCGCCCGGCTGTAGCCATCCCCATGTTCTTCGGTGTTGTCTTTGGCCCGATCGTTGGCTTCATCTCCGGATTCCTGGGCAATATCATCGGCGACCTGCTTTCCGGTTACGGCTTCTGGATCTGGTGGGACCTTATGAACGGTATCATGGGTCTTGTCACCGGTCTTGTGGTTCTGGTTGGCTTGAAGGGTTACAAAGGCTGGAGCAATATCCTCAAAGTTGAAGGCTTCATTGTCCTCGCCGTCCTCGTTGCCGCCGCTGAAGCCGCCATTTCCGAGATATGGGTCTCCGGTGTGGATGTTCCCACCACCATTGCCACCAACTTCATCCCGACCGTAATCCCCAACCTGCTGAACGGGTTGATCCTGGTTCCGATCCTTCTGGTGGCGTACGACGCCATCGCGTCAAGGTCTGGACGCTAATACAACGTTATAATAAGTTCCCTGCGGAAAATACGCAGGGAACTTTTCTTACAGGGTAGATTATGCTGGTAACCTGGCAATACCGCCTCCGCAACAGTCTGATGGAAACATTTGATCCGCGCGCCCGTTGGATCTTTTCACTGATTTTCCTGGTGTCCATTTCGTTCTTCTGGGACGTGCGGTTTCTCGCCGGTTTCTTTGTTCTGGCCTTCCTGTGGTATGGTTCCGCCCGTGTACCTTTCAAAGAAACAAAACGCGCCTGGCTCTTGATCAGTTTTTTACTGTTCATGATGATCTTCATAGGAACGATCATCACAGGCGGCGGCGCGGCCGGTATTCTGCCTGAAAACACCCACCCGTTGGTCATATGGAATTGGACCGTACCTTTTACCGGCTGGCCTGTTATGTTCCGGTTGACCTATGAACGCCTGTGGTTTGCCCTCGCCCAGATGCTTCGTGTGACAGCCATCTCGGCAATTTTTATCATCATCCCCTATTCCATGGATCCGCGTTTGTACGGTTTCACCTTCAAAGGCCTTGGATTGCCAGACCGCGTTGCATACGCCATGGACCTTGCCTTCCGCTACGTTCCCACCCTGGCGCGCGATTTTGGCGTCACCCTCGACGCGCAGCGCGCCCGCGGGTATGAGATCGAACGGGTGGAAGGCGGCCTGATCTCGCAGATCGCCAAGGTTGCACCATTGATCGTGCCGGTGACGATGAACTCGATCATCGGCGGTGAAGACGTGACCAACGCCATGGACCTGCGCTGCTTCGGCATTAAACCGCGCACCTGGCTGGAAAAAACGGATTTCCGTCAACGGGATATCGTTCTGTTGGTTTTTACCGGTGTGATGCTGGTGGCCTCGATCATTTTGAGCCTTGTGTTTCACTTCGGCGCCTTCTGGATGCCCGCCTGGTTGATACCCGGATAAATTTAAAATGGTAATTTCATTTTTAATACACCAATGACCAGCCTGCGGCTGGTCATTCTCATCCCCCATGTTGGTGTAAATGCAGTCCCCTGTCTGCCGGTGAAATGATCCTGGTTTTATTGTTCACGTATCCTGCGGCGTAGATTTTCGTTGTAATGAGAGCTCTTACGGTCAAATTCATCCAACCCGTTTTCCATGCGTTGGGACAACGCCTCGTAATTCATTCACGGAAAGATAGGTTGCATTTAATCGCGTACGCCGGCTCAAAAGGTCACGGGCCTGTGAGCGGCGGCCTTGCCGTTCCATGATCAACGCTTCATGAGCCGCGTCGGCCGTATCAATCACGGCAAAACGCTGCATCAGGGCTTCATCTACACTCGCGACAGCTTCTTCGGCGTTATTGACACAGGCAAATTCCAAATCCGCGGTTGATTCAAATAATTGGTCCTGTTCACCACGGGCGCGGACCGACACCGGCAGAACCACGGATTTTACCGAAGCCTCAGTGGTAACATCTAACCGGAGGTACACACGCTTTTCCTGCGCTGAAGCCAGGTCACCGAGTTGAATGTGCGTTCCGGTATCATCCACCCGTGACTGCCACCCGCCGCACACGTCCACTCTGGTTCCTGATGGATTTCGTACAAGAATTTCCACTGCCCTTGCCGTGATGTCAACCAGTTCACGCAACTCTTTCTGGAAAATAGTCGTGATGGATGGCGCGTCTTCAATGAAGTAATAATTGCCGCCGCCTTTATCCGCCATATTTTCAAGCAGAAAATGGTCAAAATCCAATCCAATCCCAAGTGTGGTGGTGGAAATTCCGCGTTCCATCAACTGTGACGCGTGGTAACCCAATTCCACCGGATCCACAATCCCCGCGTTGGCCAGACCATCAGTCAACAACAGCGAACGGTTAAGACCATTTTCCACCCGGGTTTCCGCGATCTCCTGGCAGCCGGTCAACCACCCGCCTGAGAGATTTGTGGATCCGCCTGATGTGATTCCCAGAACAGCTTTCCGCAGATCTGCCCGGTTTTCCGGCGTGAGCCGCATGGAGGGAAATATCCGGTTAACCTCGTCATCATACGCCACCAATGCCAACCGGTCTGTTTCATCCAGCAGATCAATCACATGCAACGCGGCCCGGCGGGCGAAATCCAACTTGATCCCGTTCATGGAGCCGCTGCGATCAATTACCAGGGCGAGGTTCAATGGTATTTTTTTACCGGCGCTTTCTTTTGATGGCGCTTTAACCCTTATTTCAAGAATCCGTTGAGATGCCCCATTTTCTGCAACAACTGATTTATCCGAATTTATTTCAAATATCATTTCTGTAGCCATTCTTCCCTCCTATAACTCGCTTCGTAAAACCCGTTTGAAATGCTCAATAATCGAAAGCAGTTTGTCGCCTTCCACAGACATGGTCCGTTCGTCAATATGCAACTCAAATCCCCTGCGCAACTCAATCCGCCGCCATTGGGTTCCTTCCTTTTCCAACCGGTTTGAGGATCTACCGGGATCATTTGTCACCGCTCTTGGTCTGGCGGAAGAAATCGGCTGTCGATTGCGTGATTCATGGATCCGTTCCCGGTTCTGATTCTTTAAAACACTTTCGATGTATCCCACAGCCCCAAGATTAGCCGGGGGGATCAGACTGTTTATCCCCAATTCATTTAGATCTTCTTTTTCCGCGTACTCTTTGATCTGGAGCTCGTCCAGCGAGTCCAACACCCGCCTGATCTCACGCAAAGGCAGATACGCATCCTTCAGTCGTTGGATAAGTTTTAGCCTTGGTATGTATGAATCGCTGAAATACGCATAACGCCCCTGAATAACCGGCTGGGGCAAAAGGCCTTCATCCATGTAATACCGGATCGTTCTGACCGTATGCCCGGTAATATTCGCCAATTCACTGATCTGATATTGCTCTTCTTGCATAGCGCCTCACCTGGTTACAGTTATACTGTTATAATATCAGTATTACGTCATACTGTCAATAACCAATTTAACAAATGACTCCGCCGCCGGTTCTACAGGCTTGGGGGATTCCAAAAGGAAATCATTGAAACAAACCTTGACATTGACGTTACGTCATACTTTATACTTTGGGTATGACAGATACGGAAAACCTCACAGTAAAGCAATTATCCAGCCTGGCAGGGGTGACGCCTCGAACATTGCGCTACTATGACCGCATAGGACTGCTTAAACCCGAAGCGGTCGGCGCCAACGGATACCGCCAGTACGGCAAAGAATCGATCATGCGGTTACAGCAGATTCTCTATTACCGTGAACTGGATATGCCTCTGGAGACGATC
>CAYQTY010000008.1:19721-23787 GCA_964420535.1 uncultured Leptolinea sp.
TGTGGTGCGCGCCCTGCAAGCCCACCGCGCCTCGCTGCAGGAGAGGTCAAAACGCCTGGGCACCCTTATTCACACTATCGACAGGACTGTCGATTATCTGGAAGGTAGAACCGCTATGAAAAACGAAGAGTTTTTTGAAGGCTGGAAGGAAGAAAAACAGCCCGAATATGAAAAAGAGATCCGCGAAAAATACGGGGAACACGCCATGGATGATGTAATCGACTGGAACAGTTACACTAAAGAGAAAAAAGTGCAGATCATCGCCGAGGGCAAAGCCAACATGGACGCAATGGCCGCGTTGGTCGGCACGCCGGCTGACTCACCCGAGGTGCAGGAGCAGGTCAAACGCTGGCACCAGCACATGAAGTACTTCTACGATCCTTCGGTTGAACGCATGCGCAGCCTGGGATTAATGTATGTGGAAGATGCACGTTTCAATGCTACCTACGAAAATGTTCGCAAAGGGCTGGCTCTGTTTATGAAACAGGCGATAGATGTGTACTGTGACCGGTTGGAAAGCAAATAACTTCACTTAAAAAAGGATCGAAACACCATTCAGATGTTTCGATCCTTTTAATCATTAACTGCCTGTACTCGACAGTTTGAATTTTACGGCTATCAACTTCAATCGTTCAGCCATTTCTGATAATTGCTGGACCGAATTTCTAAATTCACCGACCTGAGCGCTTACCTCTTCTGTGGATGCAGAAACCTCTTCCACAGCGGCGCTATTTTCCTGACTGATACTGGCTATATTCTCAATCGCGTTATTAGCCTCTATTGAATTCGCCGCCATTGCATCGGCTTCCGATTTATTCTGGCTGGCAACACCAGAAACACTATCAATAGCACCAACTAATTCAGTAGCAGCCTGGCCGATCTTTTGAGCAGCTTCGGACGCCAATCCAGCCTGTTCACTGACCTTTTCTGCAGTATCCAGTATTTTCATCAAAGATTCACCTGATCGCTCAGCCTGTAACACACCGGCTTTCACTTCTTTGGAACTCTCATTCATTGCCATTACGGATTCCTGAACGGTATGTTGAATTCCTCTGACCAACTCTCCAATCTCACTGGTTGAAACACTTGACCGCTCAGCCAGTTTACGGACTTCATCAGCTACTACAGCAAATCCCTTGCCGTGTTCACCGGCGCGCGCTGCTTCAATAGCAGCGTTTAATGCCAGCAGATTGGTCTGTGAGGCGATGTCATCAATAGTTTCGATAATTTGCCCGATTTCATTGGAACGCTTCCCCATTTCATTTACCCGGGCAACAGACAGATTTACCTTTTCCTGGATCAGTTGCATTCCATTGAGTGTTTCTTCAACTGTTGCTGAACCTTCCTTTGCCGATTCAGCTGCTGCTACAGCTTGTTGTTGAACCGAAAGCACATAATGTTCAACATCTTTGATCGCTTCTGTAATCTGTTCTGTCTTTATCGAAACATTCTCAACGGCAACGGACTGTTCACTCGAACCTTTTTCAACTCTCTTAACCGATTGATTGAGCGTTTCCATTATGTTCGCCGTCAGGTTGACACTCTCTGCCTGCATGGTAGTTCCACGGGATATTTCCTGAATGGTTGTAGCGATCTGACTGGTGGCTTCGTTTACCTGATCCGCGCCATTCATTAACTGTGTAGATTCATCATCGAGGGTAATGGCATTTTGTTGTAGGGCAGAAATTGTATCTTTGAGATTGGCAATCATCTGATTAAAAGCAGTGCCAAGCGCATCATTTTCTCCACGCGTATTTACTGCAACTGCGAGATCGCCTTCAGCAATTTGCCCTGCTGTGGTTGCCATTTCCTGCAAATAACTGATCATCTGTTTGAAAGCGGATGCCAGGTCACCAATTTCATCGTTTCGATTAATCGCTATTGTCTGGTCAATCTCGCCATGGGATAGTTTGTTTGACACATCCTTAAGCCGGACCAGAGGCTTTGCCATACTGTTGGCCAGAGGAAATACAACCATAAATCCAATAATAGCCAGGATCAAACCAAACAAGGAAAACATACCAATAATATCGGTTCGGGTTTTATCAAGGCTGTTATAAAAATCGTTATAATCCGTCTTGAAACCATTCACCATGATGATCCAATCCCATGGTTCGTAATAAGAAACCTGCAACATCTTTTTTGTACCGTCAACTTCAGAGGTGGTTTCAAATTCCGCTGTCTCTCCTGGTTTGAGGGCAACAGCTTTTTCAATTAACTCCTGATATATAGTTACACCATCAGATTCCGAGTCCTCAAAAATGGATTTTCCGTCTAATTTTCCATCTTTTGAAATCAGATATTTTCCTTTTTGATCCCCTTTGCCACCTACGATATTTACAAATCCGGTTTTTCCGACCTGGGTATTTTCAATCCCATTTCTAAGCGAAGAGACGCTCTCTTCTTTAACACCCACAAATAGTACGGCAATGGTTTTTCCTGCGGCATCAACGACTGGGTGATACTGGGTTACATACCAGGCATCAACCACAAACGCAACTCCTTTGTAATCCTCGCCTGCCATCACCGCCTTATACACAGGATTATCTGAACCGTCGGAATTTTTTGCGGGAATAAAAGTGCCGATAGCCCGCATTCCATCCGCCGAAATCACGTTGGTCGCAGATCGTACTATACCGGAACCATCAGGTAGCGGTTGGAAGATTGTAGCTCGAGCGTCCATTATAGAATTTAACTCATCCACAGCCGGCACATTGATTTTCGGGTCTGTGACTTTTCCGAATGCTAATGAACCCAAGTTTAATTCTGGCAATTGTTGAGTTTTTACTTCGCCATTTATTTGATTACGCGCTTCCCAATCAACGACATTATCTCCTTCCGATAATCCACCCTGCGATTCGATTAGTTTTCCTAACACATTCATGCTACTCGCGACTTGCAGTTGAATGGATTCATCTTGAGATTGGATCAGATTATATACATCTTGTGAAATCTGCTCCATCTCACCATCAATTAAGCCATTCACTTGCTCGAGAGATGTCTTTGAAGAAATACCGATTTGCCAGATACCAATAATGATCATAACAATAACGGTAATAATCACACTTCCAACACCCAATAAAACCAGCCGCGTTCTTAATCCTATTCTCATTTTTACCTCCTGTCTAAACCCCTCCACTCACCTCCCTGGTGACAGCAGGACGATCAATTAATAAAGGCCGAGCAGAGCTTAAATTCACCATACTACGAATAGCATAAATTTTCTGTAAGGTAATAATTAAGTTATGGTAAATACAGGTCAAAATATCAAAAAAAGCTCCGGGATAAACCGGAGCTTTTTTTCTAGAAGAAAATCTTTACCACTTTCAACGCTTTTTGTTTCCAGGGCACACGGTGAGTGACGCCTGTGGCTTTGGAAATGGTTTCTTTATTCGCCAGATACCAGCGGTAGTTGCGTACCATGGCGTCTTTGTTGGAATACTTTGGCTGCCAACCGAGCTGTTTTTTGGCTTTATCAATGGAGACAAACGAATCTTTTGACGCGGTTTCATAGACCCACGGGTACAGCGGGGAGAGTTTCAGCTTATCCAGTATGCGCAATACGATAATCACCGGTTCAGCCGGGAAGCAAATGATCTTCTTGCCGAAGCCGGCTTCATCCAGCACAGCCTGGTAATCTTCGGCCATAGTGGTGAATTTCTCTGCGCCCATATTGAACGTGTCATTGACAGCCGCTTCCTCTTTTGTCATGCAAAGGAAGATACCTTCGCACAGGTCTTCCACGTCAAACAACTGGTAGCGGTTCTTGCCATTGCCAATATTCGGGAAGTTCTTCCCCTGGCTGGCCCAATCATAGAAGATGGCGAATACACCCAACCGTTCGGGGCCGACAAAGGATTTCGGCCGGATGATGGAAACGCACAATCCTTTGGCACGCGCATCAAGGCACGCCTGTTCGGCTTCGATCTTGGCATGGCCGTAAGGGCCAACACCAATTAATTGATCCGTTTCAAACAAGGGGTGATGGTCGGGTACGCCGTACACAGCCGTGGATGAAATATGGATGAAGCGCTTGACGCCGGCCGCGGCGGCTTCTTCCAGCAGG
>CAYQTY010000009.1:0-16784 GCA_964420535.1 uncultured Leptolinea sp.
GCCTGTCTATTGCAGAAAAATTGGATAAAGAGTTACATGTTGCCGGGCGAACCATGCCAGTTTTACTTGAAATGAACGTTTCAGGGGAAGGATCCAAAGAGGGTTTTTCTGCCTGGGATCCGGATCATTGGAAGGATCTTCTGCCCATGGTTGAACAAATCGCTTCCTTTAAAACAATGGACATAAGGGGACTAATGACCATGCCGCCTTTGTCAGCAGATCCGACTCAAACGCGGCCGTATTTTAAAGCTTTGCGCGAACTGCGTGATTATCTGGCCGGTCAATTTAAGGATATTCAGTGGACTGAACTCTCAATGGGAACCAGCGGAGACTTTGAATCCGCCATTCATGAAGGCGCGACGTTTATTCGGGTAGGTACGGCCATAATGGGACCGCGGCCTCCGAAGAAAATTGGAGATTGAGGATACTATGGGATTAATTCTGGTAACTACATTGTTGATATTCATCCGGGTTGTTTCATTTATTGTGCTGGTCGATGTCATTCTTTCATATTTTATGAGCCCGTATAATTCCATCCGCGCGTTTCTGGACCGGCTGGTTGAGCCCATGTTAAGTCCAATCCGCCGAATAGTTCCACCCATTGCCGGATTGGATTTTTCTCCCCTGGTATTGATCATTTTGCTGCAAATCATTGAAACATTGATAGCGAAGTTATAAAGATTAATCAGATTCCTTGAAAAAATGCCCGTTTTTGACGGGCATTTTTTATATTGTGAGGAAACTTTCAACCTGCATAGAGGATCCTTCCGCAGGACGAACAGGTGACTAATCTTTCGGGCGAGCGGGCCGCCTGCCAGTCGGAAGGCGTCAGAGTTGAACCACAGGCGGTGCAGGCCTGGTCAACCACCACAGAAACAGCCAGGCCTCGTTTTGTCTTACGAAGGGCTTCATATTTTTCAATAAAAGATTGCTCAAGGTTCTGCACAGCCGCGTTTCGTTCTGTGCTCAGATTCTCTTTTTTCTTTTCAAGTGAGGAATTTTCTCCCTTTAATCCAGCTACCCGCGTGGCAAAGGTTGATTGGGCTTCTGCTAATTCTTTGAGAATTTCTCCTTTTTGTTTCTCCAACTCTTCCACCTGCAGCATCGAATCGATCTGCGTTTCATCCTGGTTAGCTATCTGATTCTTCAAAGAGGCTATTTCATTTTGAAGGTCCTGCAATTCACGTGGAAGACGTATTTTGCCACCGTAAAGGGCATGTTCATCTTCCTGTAGTTTTGTCTGAAGCTGGTTGTTTTTGTCTTCGATCTTTTTCAGGCTTTTAGAATTGGCCGTCAATTCAGTTTCAAGATTGGTAAGGCGGTCTTTCACATCATTCATAATAGATTCATCTGCGATCAACCGTGCGATTTCTTGCTGACGAAGTATGATCTGGTCGATCTCGGAATCGATTTTTTGCAATCTCGATAGCTGGAATGCGGGATTCATATTAACCTTTCGGGGTACCGATGGGGGAATAAGACGAAGAAGCAAGAAAGCGATAGAATTATATTACCATGAAGCAAACAAACCTGACCTACCTCATCGCACTATTGATTGCGGTATCCGCGGTCCCTTGCCTGGCCGGTTTTGTATCGGGAAATTCAGAGTTGATTTACAGCGGGGTGGTATTCAACCCGATTGATGGTTACAGCTATCTGGCAAAAATGGCAATCGGACAGAGCGAAGACTGGCTTTTTACCCTGCCTTTCACACCAAATCCAGGTGAAGGGCGGCTGCTATATCCGTTTTATATCGCGGCAGGTCAACTGCAGCGATTTTTTCCTGTGCCTTCCTCCATCTGGTTCAATATTTTGCGACTGGCGGCATATGGCTTTCTTCTGTGGACTATTTCCAGACTGGTTCAGACGGTTTTTCAAAAAGACAGTGATCAAAGATCAGTCTATTTCTTAGTCATAGGCGCCGGAGGTGGACTGGGCTGGTTGTTGTTGCCCATCGGAAAATTTGGCGCAGATTTCTGGGTCG
This sequence comes from uncultured Leptolinea sp., assembly GCA_964420535.1. Classification (GTDB taxonomy): domain Bacteria; phylum Chloroflexota; class Anaerolineae; order Anaerolineales; family Anaerolineaceae; genus Leptolinea. Next base: position 1,985 of record CAYQTY010000009.1, read on the forward strand.
CTGAAGCTTATCCGTTACTTTCAGGTCTGGTTAATCCGCATTTTCCGCTGTCACTCGGATTGGCTGTTGGAGCGCTGCTTCTCCTCTCAAATGATTCATACCCGGGGCGGACAATCCTCGCCGGGTTGTGTGGTTTATTCTTGTCCATACTGTCACCATTTGGATTTGTGGTTATGGCAGCAGTACTGACCTTGAGTTGGGCATGGGAGAAATTGGAGAAAAGCCACACGTCACCACTGGGAGTACTTGTTTTTATCCTATCCGGGTTGCCATACAGTGTTTATCAGTATTGGGCGGTTCAATCAACACCACAGCTTGCCGCTTGGACGGCTCAGAACCAGACTCCTTCACCGGTCTTGTGGGATATTCTTCTGGCTTTCTCTCCCTGGATGATTCTGGTTGCTGCCGGAGCGAAGTCTTTATATTTCCGGCGCGACAGCCGGATCATCCGGAAACTTCTGGTTTGGATGGTCGTGGGGTTGTTGTTGACAGTCGTTCCATTCAATTTACAGCGCCGTTTTCTTTTCGGTTTATATATACCCATCGCTGTGTTGGGTTTAGTTGCTCTACCAGGTTTCGCGGAGAGGATAAATTTCTCTATCAGAAGATTAGGTATGATCTGTCTGATGTTGTCATTAATTACCCCGTTATTTCTACTAACTATGACAGTTTTTGCCCCCTTAAATCACAATCCTCTCTATTTCTACCGTTCAGATGAACTTGAAGCCATCGAGTGGCTGTCAACACAGGGTGTCCAACCGGCCACTGTATTGGCATCCAGTGAAACCGGAATGCTTATCCCATCGGTGAAGCGGGTCCGCGTTCTGTACGGTCACCCGTTTGAAAGTATTGACGCTGAAGAAAGCAAACAGGCAGTAGAGAAATTCTTTACCGGCCGAATGGATGAAAATGAGGCTAAGGACCTGTTATTCAATAACCGGATCAACTGGATTCTTATCGGACCGAGGGAACGTCAATCCGGTGAGCCGCAATTGATAAGGAGCGTAGAACCCGATAAACAATTCGGGCAAATTTCTGTTTATTCCGTTGACCTGCTGATGGATCATGATTAAGAAAGATTTTCGCTGGTTATTTCTCCTGACAATATTGATCCCGCTTGCAGCCTGGGATCAGTTCATCGTACCGGCAGGCACGAAGATATCAGACATCATGATTTCTCATTATCCAAATCTATTGTTTGTTCAGCGGACGCTGTCCGACGGGCAGGGGATACCCCTGTGGTCTCCATTGATACTATCCGGCTATCCGTTTTCGGCCAATCCATTGTCATCGCTCTGGTATCCGCCTGCCTGGTTAAGCCTGGTATTCCCATTACCATTGGGGATCAACCTTGTTATGGCGGTACATGTCCTGATAAGCGTATTTGGCTTTTACTTTTTCTTGAGCCGGTTGGATATTGATGCCCGGATCAGTTTACCGGGAAGCCTGCTATTTGGATTATTACCGGCCGGGTATACACACATTATTTCAGGCCACTTTACCTGGGTGTGCGCGTCAGCTTGGTTCCCCTGGTTGCTTTATGCGTCATTAAATCGGGGGATGGGGAAGTGGAAGAAGACAGGACTTTCAGCCGTATTTCTGGGTTTAATGATCCTTTCGGATATGCGCTTCGCCGCATACGGCGGTTTTTTCTGGTTGGTGTTTGATCTCTTTTACATGGTTCAAATTAAGTCAGCCTTAAGATCACATTTATATCAATTCGGTCTTGTGGTCCTTCTGGCAGCAGGAATTGGGGCAGCTGTTTGGCTGCCGCTTCTGGAATATGCCGGTTTGGGAACCCGAAGCTCCATGACCGTCAGCGACACACTGTATCTTTCACTTCCTATCATCCAATTAACAGGATTGGTAGTGCCGGGGCATCCTTCCACCACGGAATGGATCTTCTATCCGGGAGTGATGATCTTGCTATTATTAATGATCTCGTTTTCCCTGTTTAATAAACGTCCGGAACTTGGATTCTGGCTGACTTCAGGCATTCTGTTCTTCCTGTGGGCTTTGGGCGACGCAATCCCGTTTAATCAATTGCTAGCTGGACTACCGGGGATTTCATTATTGCGGGTACCATCGCGCGGTCTTTATTTTTTCAACATAGCTATGCTCGCAGCATCTTTAATCACGCTGGATGAACTGCTCAAAAACAATCCTACCAAAGCGGTTTATCTGAGGTTGGTGACCATCTTTTTCGCCCTAATGGGTATGCTATTTCAAATTGTTATTGTCTCATTGGAGCCGGAGAAAAACAGTTTTATCCTCTGGCATATTGTCTGCTGGTTGGTTGTCACTATTTTGATCATCACGTATTCATACCGGAAATTGACCGCGACTGTTTTTGTGGTACTGCTGGGGTTTTTTGCCGTAACAGACCTTATGCTGGTAGATATCCGTCTTACGGATTTCCTGTCAAAATCAGACGCGCTTCAAACAGGTAAACCAGCGGCGGAATTTGTTATAACCCGAGGTGAAGGTTTTAGAGTCTTCTCGCCTTCCTATTCCATTCCGCAGCAGACAGCCGCCGACAGCAGTCTTGAACTTTCAGATGGTATAGATCCCTTGCAGCTCAGCGCGTATGACGGTTTCATCCGAAAAGCCGCCGGTTTACCGGAGGACGGTTACTCAGTCACATTGCCGCCTTACAAGACTGGTGATCCAGCAGTCGCCAACATTGGCATCAAACCGGATGCAGAGTTATTTGGCCTGCTAAATGTTAAGTATCTTATTTCCGCCTTTCCTATTTCGTCTGAAGCCTGGGTTTTCCTGGGGGGTGTTGACGATACCTATATATATGAAAACCCGTCGGCGATGGGATGGGCGTGGGTTGAGACATCTGAGAGCGGTGAAAAGGACCCGAAACGCGTTTCGAACATCACGCGTACAGCAAACCGGATAGCGCTTGAGGCCGATGGCCCCGGGGTTTTGGTACTTTCGGAGATAAACTACCCGGGCTGGCAGGCACATGTAGACGGGAAGCCAGTTGACATCAACTCCGTTTATGGCATTCTCCGGTCTGTCAATCTGGCAGAGGGAAGCCATATTGTCGAGCTACTTTATTTACCCGGAAGACTTTTTGGAGGACTGGCAATCAGTCTTCTATCGCTAATCTTGAGTGTAATGATGGTCTGGAAATGGAACTCGCATGGTCGCTAAAGAAGAACGGAAATGGCTAATCGCGGTTGGATTGGTCATCTTGCTGATCACTACCATCCCATATTTGGCCGGGTACTTTCAGCAGGGAGGCGATTGGCGTTTCACGGGGTTTCTGTTCGGGTTGGAAGACGGAAATTCTTATATTGCCAAGATGTTGACAGGAACCTATGGAAGCTGGTTATTCCGGTCACCATATTCGGCTATGCCGCAAACCGGAGTAGTTGCTTTCTCTCCGTACATACTTCTGGGCAAACTGGCATATCCTCCGGAAGCCCATGATCAGCTGGTAGTAATATTTCATTTCTTCCGGCTGGTTGCAGGCGGATTTTTATTCTGGGCCACGTACGCGTTTTGTTCGATGTTTATTCAGAATATCGCCTTCCGACGGCTGGCAAGTTTGATGATTTTGATTGGCGGGGGGATGGGGTGGATAAGCCTTTTGTTTAACCAGGGAAATACCGGGTGGGGCGGTTCACTGGAATTTTATTCGCCGGAAGCTTTTGGCTTCCTTTCGCTGCTGGGATTGCCGCATCTTTCCATGGCACGCGGGCTCCTTTTATTGGGCTTAATTTATATTTTTAAGTTTAAAGAAGGTGATACCCGATGGGGCAATGCTGTAAAGGCCGGTATCAGTTGGTTTTTCGTAGGATTTTTTCAACCATTAACGATTGTCAGCGGATACGGAATTCTGGGGTGTTATTTCTTAATCCGGATAATTCATGTTGGCAAAAAGGATTGGAGATCGGTGCTTCCGGAAATTGGTAGAGCTGCCGTTATGGGTTTGATGTCAGTACCATGGGTTCTATATAACTTCATTTTTTTTAATTCAGATCCATACCTGAAAGCTTGGTATGCGCAGAATATTATCAGCTCACCGCCGGTACTGGATTACCTGCTTTCCTATGGCTTGTTTCTCGCAGCCGGCATACCCGCGTTGATCTTTATCTTCAAAGAAAAACAACAAAAGTTCTTTGTTCTTCCTGCCTGGATACTCTGTGCTGGAATTCTGGCCTATGTGCCATACAATTTGCAGCGCCGTTTTATAGATGGTGTTTGGGTCGCGCTGGTTCTATTGATTTTTATATCACTCGCGCGGATTCATAACAAAATTATCAGGCAAGTGATTGGAACAATTCTCGGTCTTTCATTTATCGCACCAGTATTGGTATTGATGGTCATGTCGATTGGTATTCTAAAACCGTCTGAACCAGTTTTCAGGACGGTTGATGAGATCAAGATGGTGTTTACTCTGGAGAAACAGATTACACCGGGTGATATTGTATTGACGGATTACAAGACCGCTAATTCGCTTCCTGCCTGGATTCCGGTGCGGGTCATCGCGGGGCACGGACCAGAAAGTGTGGATCTTAAAGCGCAACTTTCAAATGTGACAAGTTTTTTCTTAGAGAATCAAGATATTGCCTGGCAGCGTGATTATTTACGAAAAAATAAGGTTCGGTATATTGTTGTCTCACCGGACATGATAAACAATAGTGGATGGAAGCCCGCGGCGGACTTACCGGTAAATGAAATTTATAATTTCCGAGAATACAGGATTTACCGGGTGGAGATGACGAATGTCCCATGATGACCAGAATATCTCACAAAATTTTCCCTGGTGGGGCTACTTACCGGTATACATAGCGCCTGCATTATTGTTCCTGAAGGCACTGATTCCCGGGAAAGCATTATTCTGGGGTATTACCTCGATTCAGTTCATTCCATGGCACTGGGAGGCTCTGAGAAGCCTACAGGGGGGTGAATTACCCCTATGGAACATATGGAATGGAATGGGCGCTCCATTGGCCGCCAATTACCAGTCTGCCCTGTTTTATCCGCCAACCTGGATAACGCTTCTGGCTGGATGGGTGGGCGGGCTGGAATGGATGGCGTGGTCACATGGTGTGTTAATTGTTCTTCACCTGGTATGGGCCGGCGTTGGAATGGCAAAACTGATGAAACGTCTGGGTTTAAGTCCTATTCCCCAGGTAATCTGCGGATTATCATACAGCCTGTGCGGGTATTTAATCGGGCGGGGTAGTTTTTTGACCATGGTTCAGGCGGCTTCCTGGATTCCGTGGGTGGTTCTCGCTGCCAGCCGGATAGCTTCTCCGGTAAAAGGTTCTTTGGTCAACCGGAGTATACTGAAATCCATTCTCTGGTTGGCGTTGGCATACTCCGGACAATGGTTGAGCGGACACGCTCAATTAGCCTGGTACACTCTGTTATTCTCGCTGGTGTGGTTGACTACCGGCGCGTTGGTCAACGGTGGATGGAAACGTTTAATTAAGATCATACCCCTGGTAGCCGCTTCCGGCTTAATGGCTTTCCTGCTATGTTCTATTCAATTGATCCCGACGATCGAGTATTTCACCCAGTCACAGCGGTCAGGCGCCATCGATTATCAAACCGCTCTTTCTTATTCTTATTGGCCCTGGCGGTTGTTGTCACTGATATTCCCCGATATTTTTGGGAATCCCGGTACGGGTGATTTCTGGGGATACGCTAATTACTGGGAAGATGCCGCGTACTTTGGCCTTCTCCCACTTTTCTTTTCGTTCTACTTTCTATTAACCTGGAAAAAAAGGCAGATTTCTGCGGCCAACTCTTATAAGAAACCGGTGTTCTGGCTTAGCCTGACCACGATGTGTATCGTGTTTATTTTCGCCCTTGGATGGAACACCCCGGTATTCCCCTGGTTGTTCCAGTATGTTCCTACCTTCGGATCATTCAATGGCCCAACGCGATGGATGATAGTAGTGGTGTTTTGTTTGATCATCCTGGCCGGTTTAGGCGTGGAAGAGTGGATCAGACATCCGATTGCCAAACGTAATCATATTTTTATGCTGATCGTGGGAGTCACAGCGATGTTGCTGGCTGGTATCGCGTCCATTTTTACTATGCCAGCTGTGAAGGATTCATTTAAAACCTCATTGATTGTAGGGGGTTTACTTTTGTCCGGTTACCTGATCATTTCACTTTTTAAACCTGCGCCGGAAAATGGTAAAAAAGTTGGATATTGGAGGTTCGCGTTTATTATCTGGCTTACGATTGATCTGATCTGGGCGGGTTGGCATCTTAATCCTGCGGTTGATGTTTCACTGTATGCTACCGTAAAGAACAATGAGAGTAACAGATTATATATTCCTCAATTTCCCGAAAAGGATTTGCGGTTTAAGCGGTTTTTTAATTTTGAGGATATTCGTGAAACCAAAGATTGGAAAAATCTGACGTCAACCTACCTGCCAAATTCCAATATCTTATCTTCAGTGGAGATGGTCAATAATTTTGACCCCATGCTTCCTGACCGGTACCTGGGATTTATCAATGAAGTGGAAAACACATCGCCCGAAATCCGTAATCGGCTGCTTGCTCTAGCGAAGACGGGACTGGTAGCGATTGTTGGCATCGAGGACCCGTATACATTATCCTGGGAATCAATTGAGGTGTACCCGGGAATTTGGCTTACCGGCTGCACACAGACCGCCAGCAGCGAAAATGAAGCTTTGGAATGGCTGAAAAAATCGGCGGAAAAAGGTATTCTGGATAAGGAAATCGTTATAGAAACTGGTGGTACTAAACATTCAACATGCGAAAAATTAGATCCGTCAGAATTAGAGATCAATAAAATTTCATACCGGTCGATGACCCGGAATATAACAGTCAAAGGTATTGATAAAGACCGATATCTGTTTATAGCCGATACCTGGTATCCGGGATGGAGTGCGTCTGTTGACGGGAAAGATTCAACCGTTTATCGCGCGGATTATGTCTTCATGGCGATTAAAGTCCCGGCGGGGGCAACAAATATCCGGCTCGAATATAGACCCCTAAGTTTTATTATTGGGTCATTGCTAACACTTGCGGGTATTATTTTTTGTGTAATACTTGGAGTTTGGCGTAAGTCACCTTCAGGAGGTTCGTTTTGACACCCATCGAAATAGAAAAAACTCAGGAGCTTGCATTTCGCATCCTGAGCAACCTGGAAAAAGTTGTCTTTGGAAAACGTTCCGTGCTGGAACTTGTGATAATAGGGTTGTTTTCCGAAGGACATATCTTGATTGAGGATGTTCCCGGTGTGGGTAAGACGATCCTGGCTCGAAGCCTGGCGATATCTACCGGTTGCAATTTCAAACGAATTCAATTCACACCCGATTTGTTGCCCGGTGACATTACAGGTGTTTCAGTATTTGACCAGAAAAAGAACGAATTTGAATTCAGGCCAGGCCCTGTGTTCACGCAAATTCTGCTGGCGGATGAAATTAACCGGGCTACACCCAAAGCGCAATCTGCATTGCTGGAGGCAATGGGAGAAGCTCAGGTTAGTGTGGACAACATCACGCGATCGCTGCCCCGCCCATTTTTTGTCATGGCCACCCAGAATCCGGTGGAATATGAAGGTGTCTATCCACTTCCAGAATCCCAGATGGACCGGTTCCTCCTGCACACTTCGATCGGGTATCCTGAATTGTCAGTAGAAGAGGCCATACTTGACCGTATGCAGGTGGAGCATCCCATTCATACTCTGAAAGCTGTGGCTTCGGCCGAAGAAATTATCGCGGCACAAATAGCTGTGCGGAATATTTTTGTGGCCAAAAGCATCAGAAATTATCTTCTGACTATTTCACAGGCGACACGTAATCACACTGACTTTCAACTGGGGGCGAGTCCTCGCGCCAGCCTGGGACTAATACGGGCTGCTCAGGCACGTGCTGTCATGCTAGGTCGAAATTATGTCATTCCTGATGATGTGAAATCACTGGCAGAATCCGTACTGTGTCACCGGTTGATACTAAACCCGGAAGCGCGGATGAACAACACTACCAGCCAGGAATCCATGCAAAAAATCCTTTCCGGTATACAGGTTCCATTGATCGATGAGATCATCCCGGCGAAATCATAAGGGTTTTCACATTCAACCGGCAGGAAATTTCTGGGGGATGACTGTCATCGCAGTCTTTCTTTTCTTGTCACGATTCTTGTTTGATGAGACATTTTTTCTCAACTCTTTATACGTGATCATTATTTATCTGGTTCTGGCTTTTATTTATTCCCTGTTCGTGTTGGATTTCGTTTCTATAGAACGGAAATACCGGAAGAGGCAATGGCGGGTTGGTGACCATTTTGACGAAGAAGTCACTCTGACGAACCGGTCGTTTTTACCGGTCCTCTGGTTGGACGTGAAGGATAATTCTGGCATTCGAAAACAATCGGTACATCATGTCTCAGGTATGTTGAACAGCAAAGGGAGACATGTCATTTCTTCCCGTTTTCTCCTGGAGAAAAGAGGTAAGATGCCATTGGGACCGATAGAAATTACATCTTCAGACCCCATGGCCTGTTTTGTGGTCAATCGTACTATCCCTATGTCAGGTTCAATCACCATCAAACCGTATGGAATTAACCTGTCTACAGGAATGATCCACAAAAAAGATACAGAATCGGCTCGAACCGCGAGGTTTACTTTGCAGCAAAGTGACGTGACCAGTAGCTCGGTGCGACCTTATATGGAAGGTGATCCGCTCAATCGAATTCATTGGCCGACCACTGCACGGCGGGGAAAAATCCATTCAAGGCATCAGGATCTCTCGATCGAACAGACCACATGGATACTACTCGATTGTCAGAGAGCCGTACATTACAGCCATCCGGATACTCTTAATACGGGAACAGATCTTAAAAGTGGTGACTTAACCAATTGTACATACAACTTGCCTCGTGATACATTCGAATCTGCGGTATCCATAGCCCTTTCGCTGGCAGATTCCTGGATACATAAAGGAATAACTGTAGGACTGGCGCTCAACCAGGATCCGGAATTTATCCTTCATCCCGGCCGTGGGCCAAGACAGATGAATGAAATTATGGAGATGCTTACTTTTGTGAAAGCTGTTTCACCGCTTCCGGTATCACATCTTCTTAGAAATCTTTCTCGCAGAATGAACCCCGGTCATATTTGTTATTTGATCACCCCGGAGAAAAGTCGTGATCTGGCTCTTGCCTGTCACGAATCGGAAAGCCGAAACATCGATCTGCGATCTGTTTCCATAGAGCGGACGAGTTATGAGAAAAATGGAAATAAATCTGTTATTAGTGGTTCCCGGCTTTCATCAAAAACTATTGAGTTTTTTTACGGCGATGGGCTGGATAAACTAATAAAAATTTTATAAACTGGAAGTAATGGCTGCTATTCCAGTATTTTTGTAAATGGAACCGCCGCTATTTGCTCATAACCGAGATTTTTATAAAAACCGGCACGGTTCAAGTTTTCCGGGACGATAAAGAGGTATATTTTCCGGCAACCTTTTTCATACAGTGTGTTTTCCACGCAATTCATGAGATAAGAACCAATATGCCGGTTCTGGTATTCAGGCAAAACAGCCAGGTGATAGATCAATCCACGGCGACCATCAAACCCGCCCATTATTGTGCCTATGATCGTTCCATGATCAATGGCAAGAAAAAACAGGCCGGGACTGATGCGGAGTAATTTTTCCAGCTCGTCCGGTTTGTCTGAGAACGAGACATGAATTCCATCACCGACCGAATTCCAGATATTCAAAACAGCCGGGTAATCTTCCGCGTGATTATATTGCCGGATCTCAATTCCCGGAGGTGCTGGCAGCGTTACGGGTTTGGACACGTCTATGCTCCATCACCCGGGTTGTCTTCTTCTTCAAGGACAAATTTCCAGAATCCATGAATTCCATTGGATGTCACACCAAAGTAGAAGCGATAACCATCCGGTAAGCGCTGTACCAGGTCAAATGTAGGGGATTTTCCCTGCTGATATCGCTTTAGAAGTCCGTTGTCTCCGCTCCAATAGGCGGTACGTGGATCGAATTCTTTTTCCAATTCGAGATAACGGCTGATGGCGTAATGCCAAAGCCGCCGGGCGGAACGTTGGGTTACATTCTTGACCATCGAGCCGTTTCGCAGATCCCGCATGGTGAAATAACGGGTTCCCTGTCGTTCTTCCACAGAAGCAACTTCCACTCCGGTACGGGGTGATGTTTCTTCTTTTTCTGGTAGAGTATCGATATCTGCCGGCAATTCCATTACAGCTTCAGGGTTAGTTTCCGGAATTGCCGATGTCTGACGTAGTTTGCCTCTGGTCACCAGACCGACGATCTCATCACGCACTGCCAGGCCGGTTTCTGCCTCAGACCGGACAAAGATCTTGTTATCTTCCACAGCGTATGGAGGATCGTCTCCGCGCGGAATGATCACACGGATCAACTTCTTCCCGTGTGATTCTTGCACATCCAGATGACAGGTAAGGGGAGGACTGATGCGTTTTGAAATTTCCTTAGTGAGAAGCTTAATATTTTGTTCCGGATCTGATATCCCCAACGGAGGTTTATGCGGATCCGCGCCGGTGCCGATATATAATGTGCCGCCGTTTGTATTGGCAAAGGCGCAAATATCTGAAATGATGGCGTAAAGTTTACCGCCGCGAACACTCAACTCTTCGTGAAAATCTTGAATGATATTCGCGCCTTCTTCACGGGATGCCTGGACGAAATCGAATGCCGGCTCTTCCTTGAGGCGGTGCGGACGTGTACGCGAGAAATCATTGGAATGAAACAGATCTTCCAGGGCTTTAAAAGAAACTTCCGGCAATAAAACATCGGTGGCACGGTCGCCAATGCCGAGGTTCTTTTTGCGCTGTGGATCTGAAGTGAGGCGGTGGGCATCAGAACCCTGGATGCAATGCATCCGCCGGGGATATTCCGGTTTAGTTCCGTTGAAGAATGTTGCGGTGGATCGCGCCGCTTTGGTATCGAGGTCCGTGACTTCAAGGGCGCTTAAAGCCTCGTCTTGCGTATAGGCAATTTTGGTCTGTCCACCGAAATTTATACCCCTCATGGCCACGCCGTTACTTGAGTTCGCATGAGCGGCGATGACAATACCCCCGGCTGCGCGTATCTTCTGGTAGGCAGTTAGAACATCAGTAGTAGCGCCCACGGTCACAGAACCTTCATCCAGCCGGTTGCTGGCGATTTTTAATTCAAGAAGAAGGTACTCAATATCTCTGACCGGGGTGGTGGGAGAAAAAATTCCAATGATGTGAAACCCAAATGTAGCTGTGAACTCAATAGCGGGCAATACGAGGATTTTCTTCAGAAGACGACGGTACTCTGCCAGTCTGACTCGTTCATCCGGAAGCAAGCGATTTAGTTCTTCCAGCATCTCAAGCTGTTGAATTTCATCCTTCATTGTGCGGTAACCGGCGATCGTATTGTGATCCGTGAACGCAATGATATCCAATCCGCGCTGCTCAGCACGTTGGATGATGTCAAGGTAAGATGCTTCAGGCTGTTGGAAGTCACTTGAAGCAGGGGTATGAATATGAAGGTCAATTGTGCGCCATTGACTGGGCGTTTCCGGTTTTTTGCCGGAGTTTTTCTTTGTAGACAAAAGGAATTCTCCTTAATTTTCTTTAATCGTTAATAATTTTTTTCACCAGAGAAATCAAATCGTCCGGCATGTACGGTTTCATCAAGTAAGCGTTCGCTCCGGCATCAAGACTCTCAGTTTTTTTGTCAGAGCCGGAACACATGATTACTTTGATGTTATCTAATTCCCGGAAAGATCGAATATTTCCCATAAGTGTAATGCCATTCAGGTTCGGGAGGTTAATATCCATCAAAATAACAGCGGGTTGTAAATCCTTTATAGTTTTAATCGGGTCGACAATGGGGAATTCAGGGCAAACCACCTGGAAATTTTCCAATTCCAGTAATGTTTGCAAAAGAGATCGCATCATCACATTGTCTTCAAGGATCATCACTCTCTGTTTAGTACCCATGGTTTTATTTTTTCGCTTTCTTTTTAGGGATGGCGATCTTGATGGCCTCTTCCATCTGTTCAACCAGGTGGAATTTCATCTCATCACGGACTTCCTTCGGAATATCATCCAGATCAGGCTCATTCAGTTTGGGTAATATGATGGTTTTTAATCCAGCCCGATGCGCGGCCAGCATCTTTTCTTTAATCCCGCCGACGGGAAGGATTTGACCGCGCAAAGTAATTTCACCTGTCATACCCAGATCCGGGCGTATCGGCCGGTCAGTCAGTAATGACACCAGTGCAGTTGTCATCGTCACACCGGCTGACGGACCGTCTTTGGGTGTGGCACCCGCGGGTACGTGAAGGTGAATGTCTTCGTTCTGAAAAAATGCCGGATCGATCTCAAGTTCTTTCGCGTGCGACCGGACAAATGAGAGCGCGGCATGAGCTGATTCCTGCATCACTGTACCTACTGATCCGGTAATTTGAAATCCCTTGGCGCCAGGCATTTTCGATGCTTCGATAAAGAGGATATCCCCACCAGTTGGCGTCCACGCAAGTCCGGTGGCTACGCCCGGTAAAGATGTGCGCCGTTCAATCTCTTCATTGCCCATAAATTTCGGACGGCCAAGCATGTCGTGTACATTTTTCGTCAGAATATGGGCTTTGCGTTTTTTTCCTTCCGATATGCTGGTAACGATCTTTCGGCAGATCGCACCTATTTCCCGCTCAAGCCCGCGTACCCCGGCTTCACGGGTATATTGCCGGATAACTGCCAGAATGCTCTCGTCATCCATCCGGAATTCTTTCAAGAGCAGACCATTTTCTTTGATCTGCCTTGGGATTAGGTATTTTTTGGCGATCATCAATTTTTCTCGCTCGGTATAACCTGCAAGCTGGATGATCTCCATACGGTCCAATAATGGAGCCGGGATGGTTTCAAGAGAATTGGCGGTGGTAATAAACATCACCTGAGACAGATCAAATGCTACTTCCAGGTAATGGTCGCGGAATTCGAAATTCTGTTCAGGGTCTAATACTTCCAACAGGGCAGAAGCCGGATCACCGTGAAAGTCAAAACCCAATTTGTCAATTTCATCGAGCATGAAGACCGGGTTATGCGACTCAACACGCCGGATTGCCTGCAAAATTCTTCCTGGAAGGGCGCCAATATAGGTTCTACGATGACCGCGAATTTCGGCTTCGTCGCGCATGCCACCGAGGGAAACGCGAATAAATTTGCGTCCCAGCGCGCGCGCGATGGATTGCCCAAGGGAGGTCTTGCCCACACCCGGAGGCCCTACAAAACAAAGAATTACACCTTCCCGTTCTTTGCGGATACGATCTGTTCGAATTTCGTTTTCAAGCCGCGACTTTCTTTCCAGACGCAATTTACGGACCGCCAGGTATTCCAGAATACGTTCCTTGACATCCTTCAGCCCATAATGGTCTTCATCCAACACTTTACGTGCGTTGACGATATCCAGGTTATCTTCCGTTGATTTTTTCCACGGAAGTGTGGCCAGCCACTCGACATACGTGCGGATTACACCATATTCGGCCGCGGCGGTGGGCAACCGGGAGAGCCGGTCTAATTCGCGATTAGCCTGTTTCAGTGCTTCTTCCGGTAACGAAGCCTGGTCAATTTTCTCACGGAGTTCGTTGACATCTTCTGTGTTTTCGTCACCTTCGCCCAATTCTTTCTGAATTGCTTTTAACTGTTCGTGTAAAAAGTAATTTCGTTGGACTTTTTCAATCTCAGATCTAGCTTCATTCTGAATTTTCTGTCCCAGATCGAGAACTTCACTTTCACGTGCCAGAATCGTGACAAGTTTCCGAAGTTTTTCTTCCACTGAATCCAATTCAAGTATAGCCTGCGCATCTACCAATTCCATTCTTTCAAAATTGGCTATGGAATAGGCAGTTTGAAGAGGATCAGTCAGGTTTGATATTGATTCCACCAATTCTCGTGGAATGGATGGAATCATTTTCGCGATATGTTCGAATTGGTCGCGTGCGTTTCGGGCTAACGCTTCCACCTCAAGCGTGTCCATGGGTATTTCGGGCGCCGGAATTATTCTGGCTTTCAAATAAGGTTCTTCTGACGTAAATTCACCCAGATGGAACCGGCTTATTCCCTGAATTAGAATACGAATTGTGCCATCCGGTGTACGAAAGAGGCGGTGAACGATGGCAACAGTACCTACACTATAAAGGTCCTGTGGACCGGGGTTTTCCAATTCGGGATCACGGGCTGTTACCAATCCAATGATCCGGTTACCAGATACTACATCATCTACCAGGCGGATGGAACGCGGCTGTCCGATTGTTAATGGAACGGCAGTCTGCGGATATACGACAAGTCCCCGAAGCGGAAGAATGGGAAGCTCTTCAGGAACAGAAAATTCACCTATGGATTCTTTATCATTCTCAGTAGCGTCTGCCGGCGATTCGTCCAGTTTCAGGATATTGCTATTTTCTGATAATGTCATACCCAGTAAGAGGTCTCCCAAATTTTGATTGAGATTGTTGTCTTCAAACCAGGTCAAAATTTCTCTAAGATTGGCATTCCATCGAGAGGCGACCATGTTAAAAATCAGGCATCCTTATCTTTAATGTGTATTTTTTTGGGTGTAGCTTTTTCCATTGAAATTTCCAGAAAACCATTTTTGTATTCGGCAATAATGCTATGTTCAACAGGGTTGGGTATAACTATTTGAACTTCAAACTCTCCAAAATGAATTTCCATCTGGTGAAATGAATAGTTTTTATACGGGTCCTGTCTGGATCCGCTAACGGATAAAGTGTTACGATCAAACCGGATACTGAAATCACTCTCACT
>CAYQTY010000009.1:16794-20698 GCA_964420535.1 uncultured Leptolinea sp.
GGCAGTTTCAATTACGTCAACTGGCGGACGATAATTATGATTCAGATACGATACTCGCAAATTGAACATTCCAGAGCGGGGGTATTCAAACATATAACAACCTTCCTAAAAAAAGCTATTCAATCCCTTTTACAGTGCTCTCCGGGCTGCTTCAAATACGGATTCGTAATCCGGTTCATCAGACAAAGATTTCATGTAATCGACAAAAACAACACGATATTTTCTATCTACAACAAACATAGCTCTCCTTAAAACGCGAGGCTCTTTTAAGAGGCAGCCATACCTTTTTCCAAAAGATGTTTTCAAATGATCTGATGCCAGTATCACTTGATCAATGCCCTCTGATACACCCCACCGGTTTTGCGCGTACGGCAGATCAGTGCTGATGAGAATTATGGAGAAATCTTTCGAAAAACCAGCCGCTTCTTTATTAAATCTGCGGGCTTCCCGATCACAAACCTCGGTATCAATCGATGAAACTGAAGCGATGATCCGAATTTTTCCCCGCGTAAGTTTTAGTAGATCGATGCACGTCCAATCCTGCAATTGCGCTTTGAATGAAGGAGCCTGCTGCCCGGTTTGAATATCTTCGCCGACGACAGTTACACTTTTACCGCGAAACTGGATAATCCCTTTTCGCTCAAGCATTCTTCCTCCATGTAAATGTCCCAAATGGCGCCCCCGGTGAGATTCGAACTCACAACCAACAGCTTAGAAGGCTGGTGCTCTGTCCATTGCGCTACGGGGGCCAGGTTCATAATTATACCGTAACCTTCTACAGTTACTCATAAAGCACCAGTAACTTCGGGGCGATCCAATTGGAATTAGTTCTATCATAATCCTATCGAACAATTATTTCAACTCGTTGTATATAAATAAAAGCCTGGTTCAAAATTTATGAACCAGGCTGAAAGTGAAACATCGGTTTATCAGATATCGGTTGTCATGATTGGGCTGAACAGAAAGGCGTAATTATCTGCGCTGCCTTCCATAGGATAAATGTAGAAGAGGAAGGATGTTGCCTTATTCATCATGGCATACTGGTTATTCTGGGTCAAATTGATTTTGACATATTCCCACTCGCCAAATCCATGAACCTGATTGACCAGTTCCTGTTCGGCTCCGCCCTCTATCGAGTAGGCGATTCGGAACCGGATGTTGCATTTCGTATACCCTTCAAGACAGCCAAAATGCAGTACCAGGTTGGAGCCTTCAGCCACAACAATTGGCGGGAATTGACCAACCAGATAAGCATCTTTTTCTGTGGGAGGAACCATCACAATTGCCGGGTCATTTTCTTTTACGCCGCCTTCAATGGCCGGAGTTGAGTTCAGGTACACAAACCCTCTGGGATCATTTTTGGTTCCAGGGCAGGGGAGAACTCCAGATGAACTTGTCCAGGTGGCGCTGCACATATTGGCGAGGAAACTATATGTATTTCCCACCACAATTTCGGCCCAGATGGACTGTTCTTTACCGGTGTTATCCATAATACCGAACACCTGTTTGTTCTTGTTCATCAACTTCCAGAAACTGCGGTATTTGATGAAGCTTGTTGGAGCAGTTAATGTAACAGACACATGGGCCGTTTGGCCGGGAAGAACATTAGCAGTTGTGAGGGGATAACTGTTAGATGGCCCTTTCATATCGCCACCGGTCCATACTATGCTGTATTCCGGGGTCCAGGTACATGATCCCGCGTTTCGAATTGACCAGGTCTTCGCGAATTGTGTTCCGGGAGGAACCATTGTGCCATCTGGAATGGTGATATCGGCCACAAACGAAGCTCTATCTGTGCAGGCGCCTGGTTGGGCAGTATTTGTCGGTAAGCTGCTGGCAGCAGCTGCCGGAGCAGCTGCCAGACCCGTCGTGGGGGCTATGGTGGGTTCTTTGGTTTCTGTGGGAGCCTGAGTATCGGTCGGTTTTGCCGTGTCGGTTAACTGTACGGCGGCTACACTTGTCGTCAGGGCTGACAATGTTTGTGCAACGGCTGCGTTGATCTGGTTTTGGACTTCCATTGAATCTGGAGTCGCTTCAGCCGGTCCGCAAGACGTCAACAGCAAACTGGTCAACAACAGGGCGGTGATCCATCTCCGAGGTTTTATCATGAAAAATTCCTTTACTAATCGGATATGTCATTTAATATAGACAAATTATACATGGTTTCAACTTGTCATATGGTGCAAGGAACGGACCATGAAAAAAGGACATGACAACCCGTCATGTCCTTCTCGCTTAGGAATATTATTAATTCTGTTGGATTTGAGGTTTCAAAGAACCGGCCATCATCAACCCAAGTTCTTCACGGGTGACTTCATCCACCTGTTTGACAGCAACGATTTCGCCATGATACATCACCGCGATCCGGTCAGACAATGCCATGATTTCATCAAGTTCGGCAGAGATCAGAACCACGCCGATGCCTTCGTCACGCATCTTGATGATTTCGCTATGAATATACTCAATAGAACCCACATCAAGTCCACGGGTAGGCTGGTTGGCGACCAAAAACTTGATATCCCGCGAAAGCTCCCGGGCGACAATTACTTTTTGCTGATTGCCGCCTGATAATTTTGATGTGGGAACATACGGACTGGGGGTGCGGATGTCAAAACGTTTGATCAATTTTTCCGCGTTTGACCCGATAGCCGCATTCTGTAAAACACCCCGGCGGCAAAATGGAGAAACATAATAGGAACAAAGCACCAGATTATCCGCGACAGGATACTGCATAACAAAGCCATGTTTCTGGCGGTCTTCCGGCACATGCCCCATACCTTTTTCGACAAGGTCTCTGGGACTATGGTTGAAGACATTATGTTCAAGAATCTTGATCTCGCCTGATGCCGCGCGTCGAAGACCGGTTAGTGCTTCTGCGAGTTCAGTTTGACCGTTCCCCTGAACACCGGCTATGCCAAGAATTTCCCCTTTTCTGACCTCAAAGCTAATTCCGCGAACCGTTTCAACCCGGCGGTCATCGTTGACTACAAGATTTTCAACATTAAGGACGACGTCACCGGGTTTAGCCGGAGTCTTGTCCACTTTTAATATAACCGTGCGACCAACCATCTGAGAAGCCAGTGCCTGTTCATTCGTTTTTGCCGGGTCGTCGGTGGCGATAACTTTACCCGCGCGCATCACAGTAATCCGATTTGATATGGACAGAACTTCTTTGAGCTTATGGGTGATGAATATGACTGAGATGCCCTGCTGAACAAGTTTCTTGATGATCACGAAAAGATCATCCACTTCCTGCGGAGTCAGTACAGCTGTAGGTTCATCAAGGATGAGGATTTTTGCCTTACGGTAAAGCGCTTTAATAATTTCAACACGCTGCTGAATTCCAACCGGCAGGTCATGAACGAGGGCAGTTGGATCAATTTCGAGCCCATATTGCGTGGAAAGTTCCACCAGGTCTTTGTTAACCTGCTCGATATCCAATACGCCATTCTTCAACTTTTCCGAACCCAGCATGATGTTTTCCGCGACAGTAAAAACCGGTACCAGCATAAAATGCTGGTGGACCATACCGATACCGCAGGCGATGGCATCTTTGGGGGAGTGAAAATGAACGGGTTTCCCATTAATCAATATTTCTCCTTCATCAGGAGAAGTCAACCCGTAGATAATGTTCATTAATGTAGATTTTCCGGCGCCATTTTCACCCAGCAGTGCATGGATTTCACCTTCTTGCAGGGCAAAATCAACATGGTCGTTAGCCAGAACACCGGGGAATTTTTTTGTTATACCTTTTACTTCCAGTACGTTTTCCATCGTTATCTCCTACTCGTTATCCGCAGGCTATTTTTCATACGGAGTACCATCAGCAGCCGGGCTGGTTGTCCGACCGATCAAACCGGCAAGGATGATCTCTGGCTTGAATGGCCCGGTGGGAAACTTTCAT
>CAYQTY010000009.1:20708-22963 GCA_964420535.1 uncultured Leptolinea sp.
GGATGATCATGGTCAGGATATAAGGCGTTAGACCGACGATATACGATTGCTGCAGGAAAGCCCACTGTGGAGGAATGAGATCCCGGAAAAATTGCAGGTTGATCTGGAAAGCCTGTGCGGCGCCAAATACCAGAGCGGCGGCCCATGCTCCAATAGGTGTCCAGTTGCCAAAAATCATGGCAGCCAGGGCGATAAAACCGCGGCCGTTGGTCATCAATGGTTCAAATGAAGGAACTGATTCCAGGGTGAAGTAAGCGCCACCCAAACCCGCGAGCATTCCGCCGATGATCACGTTCATGTATCGCATATAAGAGACATTGATACCTACGGTGTCTGCCGCACGTGGATGTTCACCAACAGCCCGGGTGCGCAACCCCCAGCGGGTTCTAAATATGACGAAATTCGCAACAAATACCAGGATAATGGCCAGCCAGGCAATAGGCTGTTGTTCAAATATTTTGCCAATTACAGGTATCTGAGACAGACCGGGTATGGCAATAATTGGAAGGGTTCCTGGAGCGTGGGGGACATTGCCACCAAAAATACTCCCTTTTTCAAAGAAGAGCTGACGATTCAGGAAGCCTGTGATACCGGTAGCCAGAATATTGATTACTGTTCCGCTGATAACCTGGTCAACCTTGAAAGTGATGGACAACCAGGCATGCAGCAATCCTAATAAGCCGCCGCTGAGAATAGCCACTACAACACCGATAATCAAACTGGTTAGCGGTTCAACTTTATAAATGGTATTCAGGTAGATTGAAGCCAGCCATCCAAAAAACGCGGCTGAGAGCATCATCCCTTCAATACCGATGTTGGTTACACCTGAGCGTTCACAGAATGTTCCACATAGCGCGCCAAGAGTAAGAGGAGTGGCTACTGAGATTGTGGTGGCGATTAGTGATGCGAGGATGATCAGCGGTTGAGTAGTCTCCTTGCCAATGACAATAACCACGGCATAGAGAAATCCAATAATTACGGCAATAAAAATTGATCTTTTTATATCCATAATAGGCTCCTATTTTCCCCATCCACGAGTGTAAACCACCCGTTCTTGAGGTGTGCGGATGCGGTAAATGAAGCGGACAATGGCATCGGCTGACACAAACAGAAGGATCAGAGATTGGATAATGGAGATGATGTCAACGGGGATCTGGGTAAGGAATTGCATTCTGGTGGCGCCATTGCGCATAGCCCCAAAGAGCAGAGCGGCCAGAACTACACCGGCAGGATGATTTTTCCCTAATAGAGCGATAGCGATGGCGTCAAAACCATATCCGGAAGAAAACCCCAATTCATGCCTGTGGTTTAGCGCCGTGACTTCAATAACACCAGCCAGGCCGGCTAACGCACCTGATAACCCCATTGTGATCACAATGGTTTTGGCTACATCAATACCAGCATATTTGGCGGCATCTGGATTTAACCCGGTCGTACGGATTTCAAATCCAAGTTTTGTTTTCCAGAGCAGCCACCAAATGAAGAATGCCATGGCAAGAGCCAGGATAAAACCCCAGTGAAAACGGAAATTTTCAAAAATAGGCATTATCTGTGCTGAAACGGCAATTTTCGGCGTGCGGGCGACAACATTCGTAGGGCTGGGATCTTTCATCGGCCCGTTAAGCAGAAAACTGGTAAGGTTGAGCGCGATGTAGTTCATCATGATCGTGTTGATAACTTCATGCGCGCCGGTTTTTGCCTTTAGCAAGCCAGGGA
Organism: uncultured Leptolinea sp.; assembly: GCA_964420535.1. Classification (GTDB taxonomy): domain Bacteria; phylum Chloroflexota; class Anaerolineae; order Anaerolineales; family Anaerolineaceae; genus Leptolinea. The sequence continues at coordinate 22,425 of CAYQTY010000009.1, forward strand.
TGGCTCCCCAGATTGCGCCGGCCATTACGCCGAGGCCAATTGTCAAGGTGATGTGAAGCGCGGCAGGTATTTCTGTATTAAAAATGCCGGGTAGGGCATATCCTGCCCAGGCCGCGGCTACAGCACCAAACGCGAGCTGACCTTCACCACCAATATTAAACAATCCGCCTTTGAACCCTATGGCTACAGCCAGACCGGCAAAAATATACGGGCTTGCCCAAACCGTAGTTTCACTTAATGCGCGAAGGTTGCCAAACGCGCCCTGGAAAAGACCTTTATACGCAAGGATCGGGTCTCCGCCTACCCAGTAAATGATCAATGCACCAATAATCAGGGCGGTGAAGACAGCTAAAAGAGGAACAAGATAAGTGTTAATGAATTTATTATCAATTTGAAATTTTAGAGGAGTTGCAGCCTCTTTTTGTTTCGGATTTTCCTTAACCATAAAAATCCTTCTCCTTGTCAATTCGCAATTGCCCTGTTTAGGGGATATATGATTCTATCCAAAAATCCCCAAAATAGATAATGAGTTTTATCCT
>CAYQTY010000010.1:0-11620 GCA_964420535.1 uncultured Leptolinea sp.
GCAAATGATTCAAACAGTTGAATCAGAAATTTTTGAATCCAATCTAATGAAAGCCGGGCAACAGGTTGTGCTGGTTTCCGGTTTCCCGGTTGGAGAAAAACGTCCTCCCAACTTTGTGCTGTTGCATACGTTGGGAGAAGGTCAACAAAAGTAATCTATTATGTAGAAGTCCCGCCGAAAATTGACGGGACTTCTTCTTCTTTTTCATCTGAATTGGTCATTTAGTTTATTCAATGATTCCAGCGAAGGTCTCAGGTCGACCTCCTGGAGGCGGTTCAATGGTTTCTCAACCAAATTGTACAGGTCATACATAGAACGTTGATCGGGATCCACGTAGATCAAACCCGTTACCAGCCAATCATTCAGGTAGGCTTCTTCCAACATGTGCATGGCATCCCACCGGTTAGTGGGATCATACTCACGATCTAATTTTTTTAATACCACCATTGAACCGTCATGTAATTCAATCTCTCGAACGGTATTCTCTTCAAAATCCTCCACCATGATCTCATCTCTTGGCGGGACGAATGATAGCTCATGAAGGTGTGATCCGTGTTCTTTTCCCCAACTATAGGAATGCAAAGCTGTATCAAGATTATAAAAAGTGACACACGGACTGATGATATCAAGAACACTGATGCCGCGGTGACTCAATGCCGCCTTGATCAGATCTTTTACTTGTTTGGGATCTCCGGCAAATGAGCGTGCTACAAAGGATGCGTTGGATATCAATGCTTCCATGCAAATATCTACCGGCAAGTACCGGCTGGTGCCCTGTTTTTTCAGGGTCATCCCCCGCTCTGCAGTTGCTGAAAATTGACCTTTTGTTAGCCCGTACACACCATTGTTTTCAACGATATACGTCATTGGCATGTTCCGGCGTACCAGGTGTTTGAACTGCCCCATGCCAATACTGGCTGTGTCACCATCTCCGCTGACGCCGATGATTCGCAAGGTGGTATCGCCAAATCCGGCGCCTTGAGCCAGCGACGGCATTCTACCATGCAAACCGTTAAACCCAAACGAATGGCCAAGAAAATAGGTGGGACTTTTGCTGGAACAACCAATACCGGAAAATTTTAAGGTCTTTTCTGGCCGGATATTTAATTCATAACACGCCGCGATGATCTGATTTGCCACAGAATTATGCCCGCATCCCTGGCACAGGGTACTGACGGCTCCCTTGTAGTCGGCGCGAGTCAGTCCGATCAGGTTTTTATGTTGCGCGGTAGTAGAAGGGGTGTCCGTCATAATTATTTCTCCCAATTCGAACGGATGGATTCTGTAATCCATTTTGCGGTAAGTGGTAAACCATCCGAGTGGCAAATCTTAACGAATCGGCCGGCGAATTCAGGGTAGGTGATCTGTAATAACTGGCACATCTGCCCATCCCGGTTTATTTCTATAACAAAAACAACCTCGTGATTTTTTATAAATTCTGTGATTACGTCAGTAAAAGGAACCGCCCTGATGCGACAGTAGTCTGATTTCTTACCCTCTTTACTAAATTGATCCCGGGCTTCAAGTATTGCCTGATCTGTAGAACCGTACCCTATGATCCCAAAGGAAGCACCTGCTGCTGTTTGTATTTGCGGCAAAGGGACTATTTTTTTCGCAGTTTCGAATTTCTTCGCTAATCTGTCCAGGTTTTTTACCCAGTTTTCGCTATCTTCCGAGTATTTCGCGAATTCGTCGTGCCCGGTTCCGCGGGCAAAATAAGCCCCTTTGGGGTGAGTATTACCTGGAACTGTCCGGTACGGTATACCATCACCATCCAAATCCAGGTACCGCCCCCAGGTATTATCGTGCTCTTTGAGAATTTTCTCCAGATCATCTTCCCAGAGGAGCTTTCCCCTGTCCATCGGTTTATCAGGATAGACGAATTCTTTTGTCAACCATTCGTTCATTCCAAGATCAAGATCAGAAAGAATAATCACCGGGGTTTGTATGCGTTCCGCTATGTCAAATGCTTTCCAGCCAAATTCGAAACATTCTGTCACGGTTCCCGGGATCAGGATGATCATATTCTTGTCGCCGTGACTGATGAAATAAGATTGGGTTAGATCGCCCTGCGCGGTTCTGGTTGGCAGCCCGGTAGATGGTCCAACCCGCTGCACATCCCAGATGACCACAGGCACTTCCGTGTAATAGGCCAAACCAAGGTATTCTGACATCAGCGAAAGTCCCGGCCCCGAAGTGGTCGTCATGGAACGCAAGCCGGCATATCCGGCACCGATAGCCATCCCGATAGCCGATAATTCATCTTCAGCCTGAACAACAACAAACGTATCTTTTCCGGTTGTCGGGTCCCGCCTCAGTTGAGGGAGGTATTCATTCAAAGATTCAGATACACTGGTTGCCGGTGTGATCGGGTACCATGCATTTAACTGTACGCCACCATAGATTGCTCCCAACGCGGCCGCGGTATTACCATCAACCATGATATGGCCATCCAGAGGTGGAAGTGGTTTTAATTGGTACGCGTCAGATTTTGTGAGGTTTTGGTTCGCCCATTTTGCCGCAGCTTCAACTACCTGCCAGTTAACCTGTACCGCTTTCTCTTTGCCTTTGAAATGGTAATCAATGGCGTCATAAACTTTTTCCAGATCCAGCCCAAGCATCTGCCCTGCCACACCAACATAAACCATGTTGGCAATATAATCCCGAACGGTCGGATTAACATCTACCTGTTGGACAATTTCTTTTATCGCCATCGGATACAGATGAATATCAGGACGCTCGATAGGAAGATGAATAGAATCCGCATAGAAGAGAACCCCACCCGGACAAACACATTCGATCTCTTTGCGTATCGTTAAAGAATTCATGGCGATCACGATATCGTCTTTTTCCTGCCGGGCCAGATAACCATCCTGGCTGATCCGGATTGTGAACCATGTGGGTTGTCCCTGGATATTGGAGGGAAAGATATTCTTTCCGGAAACAGGAATTCCCATTCTGAATAGCGCGCGCAATAATGTGTTGTTTGCTGTTGCGCTTCCGGATCCATTTACCGTGCTGACTGTTAGATTGAAATTATTGATAATAGAGTCCATGGCTTTTCCCAGGCTACTCAAAATGATTTTTACCAACGGATTGTTCCGTCCGTTGTTGAATGAGAATCATGTGTTCCAGTAATGCCTTCCGGCTGCTGGAATACTCGCCTTGCTGGATTGTTTCAACAATTTTCTCGTGATAATCCCAGACCTTTTGTTGATAAGAAATGTCCGTATAGCGGTTCAAGCCCGCCTCTTCGTACATCTGCCAGTAGGCCTCCAGAAGGCCGGTGACAAACGGGTTATGTAGGCGGCTGTACATCAACAGGTGAAAGTCACGATGTTCATAAAAAGGGATTTCAATTGGACTGGTGTTCAGTTTTACTCTAGCCTGCTCTATCAAACTTTTAAGGCTTGTAATATCTTCAGGCGTCAGCAATGTAGCGGCTTCTTCAAAATAGGTGTCTTCCAGGTGTTTACGCAGGTCTGCAAACATATCAAATCGAGCTGTATCTTCCATAACAGCGTATGCCAGGCTGGCCGTTACGGCCGGCGCAAACCGGTACTTGTTTTTACGGATTCCGGTTTTGGGTTTGACTTCAACAAAGCCAAACGCGCGGGCAACTTCAAGCTGCTCACGCAAGGTGGGAATGCTGGTACCGGTAGTTTTACTCAGTTCGCTTAATGACGGCAAACGGCTGTCATCTTTGTTCTTTTTATCTGCCAGGAACTTCAAGAAACTGCTCAAATATGATTCGGGCACCGGATATTTACTCTTATTAATCTGATGATTAAGATGATTAAAGTATATCCCCGGTTAATCAATTCGTCAACCGGGGATATCTGTTTACTTTCGAAAGACTATCCGCTTGAATGCTTCTTCATATGCTGGATCATCATCTGTGGACTCTTTCGTATGGCGGGTGGTCCGCATACGATTGTCAAACGCTTCCGGTTCGCCTATCTGGCTTTTATGCTCGTGCAGTGCTTTTAGCTTTGTTTCAAACGTGCCGGTGATATCCATGGTGATGTTTGGTTGGGCTGTCAGAGACAACCAGACTTCTTCAACAGAATGCGGCTCCAATCCTTCATCGGCGATCAATTCCGGAAAGAACATCCGGTTGCCACTCGCTGGAAAAACCGCGTCCAACGCGATTTGGCCGGCTGTCCGATGGTCGGGGTGATTGATGTAATTCTCATTAGGGAAAAAATTTAATGGATCACAGGAAACCAGGATATCCGGTTTTACCTTCCGGATGACCCGTACGACATCCTTGCGAACCATCAGGTCTGCGACCAACATGCCATCATCATAGCCCAGGTTCACAATCTCCCTTGCCCCAATGACATCGGCCGCTTTCCTCTGTTCAACCGCCCGCAATTCCGAAAGTTTCTCCGGCGTCATATCAGGATCGTCAGAACCCTTATTGCCATTAGTGATCAGACAATAATGCACTTCATGCCCGTTTTTTACCCAATGAGCCAGTGTGCCACCACAAAAGAATTCAGGATCATCCGGATGCGCCAGAACAACGAGGATATTTTTCTTTGAAGACCATTCTTCGATGTTACTTGCCGCCACTCTTTTCCTCATTTCCGGATACCACGGTAAGCTCTGACATGTGAAACTCCCGATACCCTACTTCGGGGATTTCCACTGTGATCATTTCCTGCAACGGGCGCACGTCAACCACTTTACCAACGCCAACAGGTGTTTTGACCTCTTTGTTGCGTTTTGGTAAACGTGAACGTGCTTCAGTGTACTGGTCAAATTCATAAGACAAACAACAGCGTAAACGGCCGCACATACCGGTAATTTCTCCCGGTGTCAGGGATATGCCCTGCTCTTTTGCCATTCTAATAGAAATGGAGCTGAATTCTGACAGGAATTGGCAGCAACAACGTTTTTCCAAACCGCAAGCGCCAATGCCGCAAACAGATTTCGCCACATCCCGCGGTCCAATCTGCCTCAGGTCAACCTGAGATGGCGCGAAACGCCGCTGCACATCCTGGCGGAGCGACTTCAGGTCAGCTTTTTCTTCCGTTTCGGTGCTAAAAAAAACCGTCAGACGCGATCCGTCAAAACTGTATTCTGAGGAAACGATCTTAACGCCTGCTAATCTGAGTTCACCGGAACGCTGGCGCGCGAATTCAACAACTTCGGGTTCTTTATTCTGCCAACCCTGACGGGTGACCAGGTCACGTGGAGTTGCCCGCCGTTCAATCAATTTCCATCCACCGTCAGGTGGATTTCCAGGTTCTTCTATGATCTGAGCAATTTGCCCCAGTTGTTTTCCACGAGTGGTCTCAACGACAACGTAATCACCCTTTTTTAGGTCGGTGATTTTTCCGCTATCAAAGTGATACACTTTTCCGATCGGGTTAAATCGGACACCCACGATCGTAGGCGGCATAGATAAACTCCTAACCGACCATTTTTATGGTCACGCTATTGTCTTTTTGGGCAGCAGCAACACTAAGGCTGGCAGCCACTTTTTCCGCAATGGCAGAAAGTGCTTTCGCAGAAGCTGAATCAGGCAGTGAAGCGACTACGGGTGAACCGCCGTCTCCGCCTTTGCGGACGTCGGGATCCATCGGAATTGTTCCCAGGAAGGGTACACCGGCATCTTTCGCCAGTGATTCTCCGCCGCCGTTTCCAAATACATCCACCCGTGAGCCATCAGGCAGCTCGAGGTAACTCATATTTTCTACAACGCCGATAATCGGAACCTTAAGAACATTGAACATTTGCAAGCCACGATTGGCATCTTCCAGAGAAACCGCCTGGGGTAATGTGACAATCACCGCACCGCTAAGCGCGATTGATTGTGCCAGGCTTAATTGGGCATCGCCTGTTCCTGGCGGAAGATCAATGACGAGATAGTCCAATTCGCCCCATTCTACATCCGTCAGAAACTGCCGGATGGCGGAATGAAGCATGGGGCCGCGCCATATCAAAGGCTGCCCGGGTTTTACCAGAAATCCGATTGACATCAATTTCACGCCGAATACTTCAGCCGGGATCATTTTGTCACCCATGGCCGGCGGGAGTTGTTCAACACCCATCATAGTGGGCACATTAGGTCCATAAATATCCGCGTCGAGCAACCCGACTTTGGCGCCGGATTTAGCCAGAGCGATAGCCAGGTTCACAGAAACGGTAGATTTTCCAACCCCACCTTTTCCGGAAGCCACAGCAACAGCGTTCTTAACTTTTAGCCCATCAATGCTGCGGTCGCGGCCGTCATCCCGTACGCGGGCATCTAATTTTACATTTACAGAGTTGACACCGTCAATCTTTTCTACAGCCGATTTGGCTTCTTCCTGTATACGGCCACGCAATGGGCAAGCGGGGGTGGTCAAAACTACTGTGAAGCTGACACTTCCACCTTCCACTATAACGTCTTTGATCATATTCAACGTGACAAGATCACGGTGTAATTCCGGCTCTTGGACTGTTGAAAGCGCGGCCAAAACTTGTTCTTTTGTGACTGATGACATTTTTTTCTTTACCTCTAGTTTTTTCTCGCAAGGTAGCTTTGAGCATCCTGCAACATTTGTTGAAACAACTTCACGAGATCGTCGTCCGACCCTTTATAGCGCTTTATATTGAGCTGGGCACAAGCGGGGCACCCCCGCATGGCGCGAAAAGAATCGACATTGCAGGATATACACCCGCCGATTTTTATCATCATCAATAAAAAAGCTGTTTGTTCGGCAGAATCAACAGGTTTTCTCATTACATCGGTCACCAGGTTTTGCCAGGTTTCACCGCGTAAACTTGATAGACTACCGATTGCCTTACCGGGAAAAAGCACTTCCGTTTCTGGATTATACATCGAAGTCGCCTCTATTCACCGTAGATTATTCTGTTGCAGATGGTTTTGCCGCTTTCGCCGCGGCTTTTTCGATTCGAGCTGCTTCTTCCCGGGTAAAGCTGGTCGGTCGGATTAATGCATAATAGCTCGCAGGTTTTAACAATGCCTCCAGATTTAGCACATTATTCTTATATTTATCCGTATTGGCCAATTCATAATTGTGATCCATACGGATGGCATCAAACGGACAAAATTCTGCGCAAAAACCACAATTCATGCATATATCTATATCAATGGCATAGGCTTTTGGTGAAGCGATCGGTTTTCCTGTCTCCTCATCCTTATTCCGCTCAATCCAGATACACTGAGGCGGGCAAACCTTTGCACAAATACCACAGGCCGTACACCTGATTTTCTTTGACCCGTCTTCAGCTTCATCGAAGATCAGGAATGGAATATAACGGAATTCTTCCGGAACAGGAAGTTTTTCTTCAGGGTATTGAATAGAGAATATCCCTTTTGTCTCTGTGGAAGAACGCAGCGCGATGCCTTCAGGTTTGTAGTACTTCTTTCCCAGCCATTTGAGATCATCGATATATGTCTCAAAAAAATGTTTGACGGGAACCAGCAAACCGCGAATGATACCAAATCCATTCATCTCTGCCTCCCGCCTACCGGTCTACTTCGCCGAGAATAATATCAATGGAACCACAAATCGCTATGGCATCAGCCAATTTTCCACCCCGGCTGAGTTCCGCCAGCACCGTCAGGTTAATAAAGGATGGAGCTCGAACATGATACCGTTGTGGATTGGATTTTCCATCTGAAACCACAAAAAAACCCAGTTCACCTTTTGGTCCTTCTATCCTGCCGTAAGCTTCACCTGCCGGCACACGCACCGTGTGCTGCGGTTTTCCGGCCATCACCGGCCCTTCAGGTAAATCACGCAGTGCCTGTTGGATGATCCGGATACTCTGCCGCATTTCATCAAACCGCACCAGATAACGGTCATATATATCACCGTGGTACCGTACTGCCACGTCAAAATCAAACCGATCATATACAGAATACGGTTCCGCTTTCCGGATATCGTAAGGGACTCCAGAAGCACGAAGAAGCGGACCGGCAGTGGAAAAAGCAGCCGCTTTATCGGCTGTGAGAACACCGACACCTTCTGTTCTCATCCGGACTATTTCGTTGTGTGTTAGGTAGCGGTCAAGATCATCAATTTTTCTGGGAAGCCGGCTGGACGCCAGTTTACGGATCTTTTCAATAACGCTATCAGAAATGTCACGCACTACCCCGCCAAAACGGAAATAATTGCACATCATCCGTGACCCTGAAACTTCTTCAAAAATATCCAGGATTAATTCGCGCTCTTCCAGCGCGTACAGCGACGGGGTGAACATTGCCCCGAGTTCATTAAGGAGGAAGCCTGTGGTAAAGATGTGGCTGCTTATCCTTGTCAACTCAGCCATGATCACGCGGATGTATTCTGCCCGGTCAGGAGGAGTTATCCCCATTAATTTCTCTACCGCCAGCGCGTACCCGAAATTGTTACTCATGGAAGAGATGTAATCCAGACGGTCGGTGTACGGCATATTCTGCAGGAAAGTATTGCGTTCACCCAGCTTTTCATGACAGCGGTGAAGATATCCGAATACCGGTTTCAATTCCCGGATAGTCTCACCTTCCATCAGTGATGCCATACGAAATACGCCGTGTGTTGAAGGGTGTTGGGGACCGACATTCACAATGAGTTGATCTGTTTTTAGATCATTGCCAACAGTACCAGCCGCGTTTCGAAGTGCTTCATATAACTTTTTATCGTCAGCATATTCATATTGGTCAGGTTCAAATCCGGCGGGGTAGTCCACATTGTTCTGGTACGGATTCTTTTCTTCCACTCGTTCGTAAGTGCCCTCAGGCCACCGGGATTTGAAAGGCTTGACTTCCTCTTCGTAAAAAACTTCCTTCCAATCTTTCCGCAGCGGATACCCATTAAAACCTTCCCACAACAGAATTCGCCTGAGATCAGGGTGACCGGAAAAAATAATTCCGTACAGGTCATAAACCTCACGTTCCTGGAATTCAGCCCCGGGAAAAACCGGATAGAGACTTGGTACTGATGGGTTTTCCCTCGTGGTTTGAACTTTAAACTCAATCCCCGGACCGCCGGTAGTCCGGTACGCGAGGTATACAACATCAAACCTGTCTTCAGGAAAGAAATCTACCGCCGTAACCATGGACAGGTAATCAAACCCCAGTTCGTCACGTACAGACCGCGCGAATTGCAAAAGGTTTTCAGCGTTGACAATGACTCCGGAGAAACCCGGTCTGGTTTCTGCCGAGACCCAACCCGGAAAACGGGCAACTAGATCAAATTCGAGGGTAGACGCGACTTGTTCACTCATACCGTCTCTCCATTCGAATCAGGTTCAATTTGTTCGCCGTCTTCTTTTGACGTTACTTGTTCCTGGTTGGCTTTTATCCGGCATATCCGGGAAATGTCATCGTACCTGCGGGGATCCATCAAATCAGGACCGAGTACCGGAACAGGAATGGCTTCCAGGTGTCCTTTTTGATACCAGCGGGCGGTTTTTATTGACTCTCCGTCTACTTTCTTTTGGAGCGCGATCAGGCCGTTCAATAACGCCTGTGGCGTGGGAGGGCATCCAGGGATATACACATCCACGGGGAGGAATCGGTCAATTCCGGTAACGACATTGTATCCTTCCTTGAAAGGGCCGCCGCTGTTCGCGCAGGCTCCCATGGAAAGCACATATTTCGGTTCCGGCATCTGGTTATACAGTCGAACGATCTGCGGGACCATTTTCTTGGTAACAGTTCCGGAAATGATCATCACATCGGATTGCCGTGGGCTTGGACGCATTACTTCCATACCAAACCGTGCCAGATCATACCGGCTGGCTGCCGCGCAAATCATTTCAATGGCACAGCATGCCAATCCGAACATCATGGGCCAGAGAGAATTACGCCGGCTCCAGTTATAGATTCTGTCCAGCGAAGTGACTGTCACGGCACTTTTTATATCAGGGGGTATCTCTATTCTGGGCGTATTGATCGTTTCCTCTGTCATACGGCTCCTTCCCTGTGATTCTTAACAAATCAATTTAATAATTCTATCATCCACAGGGTTCGTGTCAAGTTTATAATTGTGTAAAATATATTTTATAAATTTCCAATGAAAAAAATAAACTCTTCTGAACGTAGAATATTAGATTGCATGCTGGATGAACGGTCTCATTCACCAAGAGACTTGTCTATAGCCAGCGGCTTGACTGAACCCGCGGTTCGGTATCACCTGAGAAAACTGGTCAGTCTGGGTTTGATCCACAGAACCCCTACACCCGGGACATCTCTGAAATCCGGTCGAAAACCTGATCAATACCGGCGAACATCTCAAGACGAAAAGAATACAATTTTGCGGTTGACCAGATCGTTGCTCACTCATCTTGAATATTTCCCGGGTGAAACTGATCCGGCTGAAAGTCTGGCACTCTGGCTTTTATCTTCACAGGATGATTCCATTTCCAGCCAGAGGCTATCGATTATAGAAACAACTTTCTGGTTATGCCAAAATCATTATGCTGCATCCTGGATCGCTGGAAAATCCGGACCAGAATTATTGGCCGCCAATTGCCCATATTGCGATATGCAACCCGGTTTGGACCTATTATGCCGGATGGATACAGCTATCCTTAATCGGCTCACTGGCCTCCCCTGGAAAAAAGAAAACCGGGGTGCCCCTGCGTCTGAGGGTGGCACTTGCCGCTTTATCCTCGCCGAATAACCTTGCGGTAAAATAGCTGCACAATGAAACTCATTCAACGCATCCTGTACTACATCAAATCCATTTTCGCGCTGCTTGGCGGGTTTACAGATCCAATTCTTATATTGAAAATTTTCCTTTCAGGAAAATCAATATCAGCGGCTGGTGTTCCGGTCAAATTAAAGAAAAATGGTCTGGTTTATTTCGTGCGCAATCCGATGGACGTCTGGTCGATTAAAGAGACGTTTTTCGACGACTTTTACCACTTTGAGAAATATTCGAAGCCGGAAACTGGTTTTATTGTTGATATAGGCGCAGGTATTGGTGAGTTTGCCATCCAAGCGGCTGCCGCCTGCCCAGGCTGCCAGGTCATCGGGTTTGAACCATTTAAACAATCCTGCAGTGTCTTTCGAGAGAACATAGAAATCAACACCCTGACGAATGTTACGGCTGTAGGGGCCGCGGTAACATCGACCGCAGGCAACCTGGTATTGGATGTTTCATCAGGAAACCCCCTGCAATTTCGCCCGCAATCTGCGAGCGCCGGTGAAAGCTCCCTTGAAACCGTGCGGTTGATCAATTACCTTGATGAACAAACAATATCAACCGTTGACCTGCTGAAATTAGATTGCGAAGGTGGAGAATATGATATTCTCCTGCCCTTATCAGACCATGAGTTGCAGCGGATAAAACGTATCGTCATGGAATACCATGATGGATTAACGGAACACCACCATTCAGAGCTCATCGAAAAATTACAACAAGCCGGGTTCTCAGTTGAAGCCCATCCAAACATAGTTCACAATTCAATTGGCTATATCTACGCGCAGCGCCGGTAAAACTTATCCTGGTTTACTGATCCACCGGCATTTGACTGAACCACTCTCCCACATTGCTTGAACGCAACGTCACAGAGCCTCTGGTCAATGTTCCTTTGTATTCCTTTTCCCCGTTGAACGCTCTCCAGCCGCCCAGATCCAGCGGGATGACGCCTTCAACAGGTATCCATTCGC
>CAYQTY010000010.1:11630-13121 GCA_964420535.1 uncultured Leptolinea sp.
CCGGTCGATTCACCGCCCATGCATGAAGGGTAACCCAATGGATCTCCTGTGTGAATTCTCTCCCCTATGGTGAAATTTTTTGCCGGCGCTAGATGGACATAATTGATCGTCCAACCGGTGGATGATTTTCCGTCACCGTCCAGGTCTACTGTGATATATCCAGCATCTGAACGGGAGATCACCCCTTCAAACGCGGAAAACACTTTGTATGGGGATGAATCGCAACCGGCCGTGATCGCCGGTGGGGCAAAATCAATAGCGGCGTACGGTCTTCCACTCCCCCATCCAGAATGAGGTCCCCCGGTATAGGCCCACTTCAATCCGGATTGAAGCGGATTTGCCAAAGAAGGTTGCTGTAAGTTGGCTGGGATCAATACATCTTTTATATCAGCTTCCCAATCTATCGGGCCAAACAGTGAATAATAGGTTTTCGCGAATCCTCCCGAAGATAGCGCGCCTGATAAAGCTTCGCCGTCCAAATAGCGGGAAAAATAGTACGCGATGGCAACGGAACCGGCATTATCCGCCGGGTTAATCCACCTCTGACTACCATCTGCTAAATCCAGGGCGAGCAATGAACCATCCCGCCAGCCGTAATACCCGTTGTTGAGTGTATTAGCTGCCCAGGAAAGATGCTTCCCCAGCGTTCTTCTCTGCGGCTCAGAACTTCCTAAAGAGAATGAAGCTGGAGAATTCGGATTGGAAAGAGCGCCGAGCCGCAATTCAAGAAGTGCCAACAAAATGCGGGGGGATATGGAATAATTCTCCGCCGTTCCTTTCACAATCCGGGTGCCCGTTAGCGCGACTGCCCCCGAGTGGTCAACAAAATTTTTTAACCAACCATTTGACGAAGCAACAAATCCGTCTAGGTCAAAACTGGCCTGCGTCGGTCCGTATACAAAATAGTTATTCGGGATGATATGCAGCAATGGCTGTTTCTCATACCCATCCGGAAGCGGAATATCGACGCGTTCACTGGGAGGTAATGTTGAAAGTGAACCTCCCCTGAGCACCGGCGTAAGTGCGAGTGCCATCTCCTCTTCAGACCTGCCAAACCGTTTGGCCAGCGCAGGGAGAGTATCACCGGATTGGATAAGGTACCCCCGTGTTTCTGTTGTCGGAATGTCATCAGCGGCTAGCAATGCCCTGGCCGCGGCTGTTTCAGTCAATATGGGAGAGATGCCGGTGAATGTTGATTTTTCAGGCTGGTCTACCGGGAGATTACATCCAATTACCAACACAAGTACAAAGAGAATTATGAATAAATTCCGGATTGGCTTTGGCATACTTTTTACCTTGATGGTATGTCATTATATATGGTTAAACAAAAGGAGGGATGTCGGATAGCCGTCATCCCTCCTTTATCTTTCATGTACAGGTTATTCCACAGTTACCGATTTGGCCAGGTTGCGCGGTTGATCGACATCCAACCCGCGGATGGAGGCGATATGGTAAGCCAGCATCTGCAGCGGTATGACTGTCATCACAGGG
>CAYQTY010000010.1:13131-22557 GCA_964420535.1 uncultured Leptolinea sp.
GCTCAACATCCACGGAACTGCCGGGATCCACAGGCATTCATCCGCCAGATTCGCCACTTTATCGTCACCCTCAGTGGCCACCGCGATAACTTTTCCGCCACGGGCTTTGGCTTGCTCGATCTGGCTGACCATCTTCTCATACCAGGGGTCCTGCGGTGCCAGCGCGATGACCGGCATATCTTTATCAATCAACGCGATCGGGCCGTGTTTCATTTCCCCGGCCGGATATCCTTCCGCGTGGATGTAAGAGATTTCTTTTAACTTCAGCGCGCCTTCGTACGCGATGGGCATATTGATACCGCGCCCCAGATAAAGAGAGCTTTTGGCGTCTTTCATCCCCTGTGCGATTTTGATGACTTCGGCTTCGTGTTCAATACACTTTCCAGCCAGGTCCGGGACCAGGCGCAGATCATTAACCAGTTTCTTTCGCTGGTCGGCCGGCAATGTACCGCGCAGGTCCGCCAGTAAAATTGCCAGCATGTACAGGTCAATCAACGGTGCGGTGAACGCCTTGGTGGAAGCCACACCGATTTCAGGTCCGACCTGCATGGAAATGTACCCGTCTGAAACACGCATAGCCTGGGAACCAATCGCGTTGACGATGGACCAGATCGTGGCGCCTTTCTGTCGGCCTTCATCCATGGCAGCCAGGGTATCGGCTGTTTCACCGGACTGGCTGATGGAAAGTACCACGGTTCCGGGTTGAATGATCGGGTCAGAATAGCGGAATTCAGACGCGATGGCCATTTCGACCGGGATGCGAGCGATGCGTTCAATCAGGATCTTGCCCACCATACCGGCATGCTGAGCGGTACCGCACGCGGTGATGATGATCTTCTTTATCTTGCGGGCGTTTTCTATTGTCAGCTTCAACTGGGGTAGCTGGATGAGTCCTTTTTCAAAATCCACACGGCCAGCCAGCGTGTCCGTCAGACTGCGGACCTGTTCGTGGATCTCTTTCTGCATGAAGTGGCGGTTGGAGCCTTTTTCCGCTGCCACCGGATCCCAGTTGACCGTCTGGATAGTCGGCGTGACCGGGCTGCCCTCGATAGTGGTGATGGTCACATTCTGACGGGTTATGACGGCCATCTGACGGGATTCCAGGAATGCCATCTTACGGGTCTGTTCCAGAATAGCCGGGATATCGGAAGCCACAAACATTTCATTCTCGCCATATCCAATGACCACACCGCCGGCATTACCGATACGCGCGGCAATGATCTTGTCAGGTTCATCGGAAGAGAGTACCACTACTCCATGCGCGCCGCGGATGAGTTGAAGCGTCTGTCGAACAGCTTTTTCGAGGTCTTTCGTGGTGGCATAAAAACGTTCTATTAGATGAACGATCGTTTCGGTGTCTGTATCTGAATTAAACTCCACACCTTCTGAACGCAGGTCATCTTGCAGTTCCTGGTAGTTTTCAACAATTCCATTGTGTACGATCACAATGCGGCCTGTAGCCCCGAGGTGCGGATGCGCGTTTCGGGCACTGGGTTCGCCATGAGTTGCCCACCGGGTGTGGCCAATGCCAACCTTGCCGCTGATCGGTTCCTGCGCGACAACTGAACACAGATTATCCAACTTTCCGGCTTCGCGCCGGACCTCAATTTTCTTTTCTCCATCCAGAACGGCAATACCGGCTGAATCGTAGCCGCGGTATTCCAATTTGCGTAATCCATTCAAAATGATCGGGGTGGCATCTTTTCCGCCAATATATCCAACAATACCGCACATGGTATCCTCCAGTGTGATCAACTAACAGGTTAATACAGGCAATGCCCGTATTACGAATCTAACGGCTTATAAAGCTGAAATTATGTGTGATATGGGAAGTATCAGAAGTATTTCTGGAGGGCATCCGCTGATCTGTCGATTTTCCCGGCTTGGCCGGTTAACTTCATCTCGCGATGAAGAACCCTCATCCTCGTCACCTGCTGATTACCGGTCCCCCGTTTATCTGTGCAGGCCTTGCGCTTTATTTATTCCCAAATGAAATTCGAATATTTTCCTATAAGCATCTCCTTTTTTCGCATTATACCTGATATTGCAAAAAATCAACCTATAATTACCCATATCCTATGGAGGCAGAAATGTTGTTAACAGCAGAAATAAAAAGTGGTGACGGAACTCTTCTCAATGTTATGGCGTTACCGCCTAAAGATTTTAAGACCGGTTCCAAAGGGTATTACGCTAATAGCAAAATGGAAATTGACGGCAAACGCTACCAGATCCAGATACAGATGGTCGAGATTGGCAGTAAAAACCCATCCAAAGAAGAGTAACGACTAACAAAAACCGGGCAATGCCCGGTTTTTGTTAGTTTATTCGACTTCTTCCTTCGCCTTTTTGGTAACCTTACCGCGATCATCTGTATTCAGAATGCGTTTCCGAATACGGTAGGCAATCGGGGTGACCTCCAACAATTCGTCTTCCTCAAGATATTCGATGGCTTCGTCGAGGCTCATATTGCGCGGCGTGGTCAGCCGAATCTCAATATCCTTGTTAGCAGACCGCATATTAGTCAGGTGTTTTTTCTTGCAGACATTGACTGAGAGGTCACCCGCCTGCGCTCGTTCGCCTACGACCATTCCTTCATACACTTCCAGACCGGCGCCCACAAACAGGGTGCCGCGTTCTTCGGCATTTTTCAAGCCGTAGGTTGTGGTAGGGCCCGAGTCCCACGCGACGATGGAACCCGTGGCACGGGTAGAGAACGCGCCGGTATACGGGCCGTAGCCATGGAAAATGGTGTTCATGATACCGTTGCCGCGGGTGGCCGTCAGGAATTGATAGCGGAACCCGAGCAAACCGCGGGTGGGGATTAGGTAGGTCAACCGTACAGTATTTTCTGTGGTGTTGACCATATCGAGCATCTTACCGCGCCGTGTACCCAGCATTTCCACAACAATACCAGTGGTTTCCTGGTTGGTCTCAACGTGCAATTCTTCGTACGGCTCCAGAGGTTTCCCGTCCGGGCCATCTTTCATGATGACTTCCGGTTTGGATACCTGGAACTCGTATCCTTCACGACGCATAGTTTCGATCAAAATGGCCAGGTGCAATTCACCGCGGCCGGAAACAATGAATGTATCCGGGCTTTCAGTTTCTTCCACACGAAGTGCCACGTTATTGCGCAGTTCATTTAGCAAGCGTTCGCGCAGATTACGACTGGTACTCCATTTTCCTTCACGGCCTTTGAAGGGAGAATTATTAACGGCAAAGGTCATTTTAACAGTGGGTTCTTCCACCATTATCGGAGGCAACCCGACAGGGTTCTGAGAATCAGCCAACGTTTCACCGATGCCGATACCTTCAAGACCAGCGATTGAGATGATCTCTCCGGCAGAAGCTTCGGACACTTCCACTTTCTCTAGGCCCTGATGGGTGTAGAGGTACTTCATCTTTTCCGGCACAATTTCACCGGTGACTTTAATCCGCGCTACATCCTGACCGGCTTTGACCGAGCCGGCAAAAATTCGGCCAACGGCTGTAACACCGCGATAGTCGTCATACCCCAGGTTGGTAACCAGCATCTGGAATGGCGCTTCGAGGTCTACCTTGGGGGCCGGTATGAGCGTGAGAATGGCATTGAACAGCGGCTGCAGGTCAGATGTCAGTTCCTGTGAATCACCGGATTGTTGGGTGATAGCGTTAGCGTAGATAACCGGAAAATCAGCCTGTTCTTCGTTGGCACCTAATTCAATGAACAGGTCAAAAGTAGCATTTAAAGTACGATCCGGTTCCGCGTCCTTGCGGTCCATTTTATTGATCACCACAATGGCTTTATGCCCCATTTCAAGGGCTTTCTTCAACACAAACCGTGTCTGCGGCATAGGGCCTTCTGCCGCGTCAACCAGCAGAAGAACACCATCCACCATGTTCATAACGCGCTCAACCTCACCGCCAAAATCGGCATGACCGGGAGTATCGACAATATTGATTTTCACCGGTTTCCCGGTTTCTGGGTCAGGTATGACCACGGAGGTGTTTTTTGCCAGAATGGTGATGCCTCGTTCCCGTTCCAGGTCGTTCGAGTCCATAACCCGTTCGACTATCTGCTGGTTATCGCGGAACGTCTTGGCATGTTTCAGCAATCCATCTACCAGGGTGGTCTTACCATGATCAACGTGGGCAATAATAGCCACATTGCGTAAGTCTTTTCTATCGATCAACATACTTCTCTCTTTCCTTACCGGTTGCAGACAAAACAAATCGCGCCCTTGGCGCGAAGCGCTATTATATCTCGAATATCGAATATGTGACATATGTCTTTAAGAATATAGAAAGCATCAACTATAAAAATCTTCTTTGTTATAATGAAATCAGACAGCAGCTACGGGGGATGAAAAGAGAATAATGGATGCAGCGGGGAAGAGACCACATTTGCTTGTGGAACCGAAGGGGCAAGCCAGTGCTTCAGAAATACTGGTGAATCTCTCAGGTAAAAGGACCCTGCTGTGATCTCCTCTGGAAAGGGTATCTCCCACCGAAGGTGCAAGTTGACACAAGTTCAACGAATCTCTCAGGTTTTCGACAGAGCTATCTGGTCTGAATTTTTGTTGTTAAAACCCAATTCTTAAAGGAGTATAACCATGAATGTCCCTGCAGATTTGAAATACACCGCGTCTGATGAATGGGTAAAGGTTGATGGAAATATTGCGACCGTTGGAGTATCAGATTTCGCCCAGGAACAACTTTCAGATGTAGTTTTTGTCGAAATTGTTCTTGCCGATGGTGAAACAGCCAAAAAAGGGACCACCTGTGCAACTATCGAATCCGTTAAGGCAGCGGCTGATGTCAACCTTCCGGTTTCAGGAAAAGTCACCGCAGTTAATGAAGACCTCTCAAAATCTCCTGAATTGGTGAACAGCGATCCGTACGGCAAAGCCTGGATGTTGAAGCTTGAACTATCCGATCCGTCAGAATTGAACGGATTGATGAGTGCCGCCGATTACGAAAAATTCCTAAAAGATCGGAGCCATTAATGTTCACCCCTCATACTTCAGCCGAACGGGAAGAGATGCTCCGTGCGGTTGGCGTTCAATCGGTGGCTGAACTTTTTGAGGCTGTACCGAAGAAATTCCGATTCCCCAAACTGGACTTGCCGCCCCGCCGTACCGAGATGGAGATCACCAACGAGCTCTCAGATCTGTCAAATGGCAACGGCAGTGTGAAAGATATGATGTGCTTCCTGGGCGCCGGTGCCTACAATCACTATATCCCTGCCGCCGTAGATGCGATTATCAGCCGGGGAGAATTCTTCACTGCATATACACCCTACCAACCGGAAATTTCTCAGGGAACCCTGCAGGCTATTTTTGAATATCAGTCGTTGATCGCTAACCTGACCGGTATGGACGCATGCAACGCGTCACATTATGACGGCGCCACAGCGACCGCGGAAGCTGTCATCCTGGCGCACGCGCATTTTCGCGGAAAACGTCCCAAAATGGTTTTATCCCCTGCACTGAATCCGATGTACAGGGAAACAGTGCGAACCTACATCCAGGGATATGAAGAAATCAAAATTGTGGGTGACGATACAAAAGATCCCCTCGCGTCACCTGATGAACTGATCAAACTGATCGACACCGATACCGCGCTAGTTATCGTGCAATATCCGGATTTTTTTGGGCGTATATGTGACTATGCGAAGTTAGGAGAAGCCGCTCACCAAATGGGCGCGCTATTCGCGGTGGCTGTCAACCCTACCGCACTTGGATTACTAAAACCACCCTCTGAATTCGGCGCCGATATTGTTGTCGGAGAAGGTCAACCACTGGGCATTCCCCTTTCACTGGGAGGTCCTTATCTCGGCTTGTTTGCCACTAAAAAAGACCTTGTCCGCAAGATTTCCGGTCGTCTGGTGGGCGAAACTGTTGACCAGGACGGCAAGCGCGGCTATGTTTTGACACTCACCGCCCGTGAACAACACATCCGACGTGAAAAGGCCACATCCAACATTTGCTCCAATCAAGGGCTGATGGCATTGGCGTCCGCTGTGTACCTTTCTCTTCTGGGTAAACAGGGACTGCGCCAGGTGGCTGAACTCTGTTACCAGAGAGCCCATTACGCGGCCAAGCAGATATCCTCGGTAAAAGGGTTTAAAGTACGAACCGGCACCCCGTTTTTCCATGAGTTCATTGTGGAATGCCCGATGCCGGTTTCTGAATTGACTACCCATTTGCTTGGTCACGGAATTCTGGGTGGGTACGATTTGAGCGAAAATTATCCGACTTTGAAAAATTGTATGCTGGTTGCTGTGACAGAGATGAATTCCAAAGATGATATTGATATGTTCGTTGATGTCTTGAAGGAGCCGGCCCATGACTGAGAAAACGCTATATGAATTGTCGTCCCCCGGCAGGGTTGGAGTTCAGTTTCCGGATGTAGATGTTCCTATCGCTGACATTCCCAAAGGTTTCTTAAGAGACGACCTTCCTCTACCCGAACTGGCAGAAATTGATGTCATCCGTCACTACACGCATTTATCTCACCTGAATTACTGCCTGGACGAAGGTTTTTATCCGCTGGGTTCATGCACCATGAAATACAACCCGCGGATCAATGAATCGATGGCGCGTCTGCCCGGGTTTGCCGGGGCTCATCCCCTTCAACCTGTGGAATCCATTCAGGGAAGCCTGGTTTTGATGTATAACCTGCAGGAGATGCTGAAAGAGATCTCCGGGTTTGATGGCATCACACTTCAGCCAGCCGCAGGCGCGCAGGGTGAATTTGTCGGCGTTATGCTCATCCGAGCCTATCATTTGTCACGCGGTGACGTAAAACGTAAGAAAATGTTGATCCCGGATTCCGCCCATGGAACCAACCCGGCGAGTTCAGCCATGATCGGTTATGAAGTAGCCGGCATCGCCACTGACGCACGGGGAAATGTTGACCTCGATGCGCTACGTGCTGCCTGCGATGAAACCGTCGCTGGAATCATGATCACCAACCCCAATACGCTCGGTCTTTTTGATGAAAACATCGTAGAAGTCATCAACATTGTTCATAAAGCCGGCGGATTGGTTTATGGTGATGGCGCCAATATGAACGCCTTACTGGGAATCGTCCGTCCCGGTGACCTGGGAATCGATGTGATGCATTTCAACCTGCACAAGACCTTCTCCACTCCGCATGGCGGTGGAGGTCCCGGTTCAGGCCCCGTTGGCGTAAACAAAAAACTCATCGATTTCCTACCCGGTCCGATCGTTGATGTCATTGAAGAAGGTGATGACGAGATGCCGCCGTTATACGGTTTTGTCCAGCCCGAAAAATCCATTGGCCGGGTCAAAGCTTTCCATGGTCACTTTGGTATGCACATCCGGGCATTCACCTACATTTCCATGAATGGCGCTGAGGGGCTGCGTACAGTGGCAGAAATGGCCGTACTGAATGCCAATTACCTGCTAGCCAAACTCAAGGGAACGTACAAGTTACCCTATGACCGGATCTGTATGCACGAATTCGTTCTCGAAGGTAACTTCCATGACGTTCCAGACGTTCACGCACTGGATATTGCCAAACGTTTGATGGATTACAATTTCCATCCGCCAACGAACTATTTCCCGTTGATCGTGCACGAAGCCTTAATGATTGAGCCTACCGAAACCGAAAGCAAACAAAACATTGACGCGTTTGCCGATGCAATGTTAAACATTGCCCGCGAAGCTCACGAATCACCGGAACTGTTAAGAACTGCGCCTCACAACACCCCCATCCGGAGGTTGGATGAGGTAAAAGCGGCGAAAGATCTTGTACTATGCTGCTGGCTGCCTGAAAAAGCGGAGTAGAATCACAGGGAGGCTGAAACAGCCTCCCTGAATTTTCTCTCACAGGAGTGCATCATGGAACTGGAAGGAAAACACATCCTCTTTCTTGTCGGACCCGGGTTTGAAGACCTTGAATTCTGGGTACCGCTGATGCGTTTGCAGGAAGCCGGAGCGGATGTTGTTGTGGCTGGAATTGCCAGCGGCGAGACGTATCACGGTAAGACAGGCCTTTCCGCCACAGCAGATATGGGATTTGATGATGTTGATTCATCCGAGTTTGACGGACTGGTCATCCCCGGGGGATGGGCGCCAGACAGGATCAGACGGTACGATTCGGTCAAACGGTTTGTGGCAGATTTCTATCATGAAGGGAAACCCATCGGCATAATCTGTCATGGCGGATTGGTTGCCGTCAGTGCCGGAATTGTCAGCGGACTGGAATGTACCGGAAGTGAAGGCATCCGCGATGACCTGGAAAATGCCGGCGCAAAGTGGAAAAATCTGCCGGTAATCCGCAGTAAAAATGTGGTCTGGGGGCGTGTTGTAGCGGATATCCCGGATTTCTGCCGGGAACTGGTTGCAGCGTTCTGTGAATCCCCAAAAATCTCGAAAAAGAAATGAAACATGTCAGTAATTGAAGTGAAAGACTTTTCCAAACAACAAAGGTTTCCCGGTCAAACGGGAAACCCTTTTGATATTCTGATCCACCGGGCTGTAGAACTGGAAAAAATTCCAGGGCTTCTCTTTATGCTGCTTTTAACGGCAGCCGCGCTGCTCGGATACCACGTAAACGGCTTGAATAGTCTGTTTATTCTCTCCTTTTTCGGTTTTGATTGGATATCCATTTCCTTACTGCCCCGCGCCCGCCGTTCATTTGGCCCTAAAAAGCCGCAAGTATTACTGCTGGCTTTGTTCCGGATGATCCCGGTGGTTTTCTTCGGACCGGCTGTCTGGATTCCTCTTGAACTTCTGGGTTGCGCTTTACAGGTATACGCGTTCTGGATTGAACCGTACTCCATCAAGACCACCAGGCAGTCACTGGAGACTTCCAAATTACCCGCCGGAAAGCATTTCCGGATACTCCATCTGGGGGACCTGCATCTTGAGCGTCTTTCCATCCGGGAAGTCTGTTTGAATGCAATGATAAAAGAGCTTGCTCCCGACGCCATTCTTTTTTCTGGTGATTACCTGAGCCTGTCATCCATACGTGACCAACAATCATGGGCTGAGTTGAAGCAAGTACTACAGGACTGGAATGCTCCGGAAGGCGTTTTTGGTGTTACCGGAAGTCCAGCCGTCGACCTGCCTGAAAATTTTCCGCAATTATTGGAAGGTACCCCAGTACAACTTCTGGCAGATAAGACTGTGTCTATAAACAAAGATGGTGCAGTGTTGAACATACTCGGTTTGGAGTGTACTCACATGCCTCACGCGGACCATCCCCGCCTGGAAAAAATGCTGGAGGAATGCCCGCCCGGGTTGCGCGTTTTATTGCACCATTCCCCGGATCTCGCGCCCCACATCCAAGACCTGGATATTGATTTGCATCTCGCCGGTCATACGCACGGCGGACAGGTTTGCCTACCTTTCTTCGGCCCGATCTTCACCGGAACACTCTACGGTCTGACATTCAAATCAGGCCGCTACCAGCTAA
>CAYQTY010000011.1:0-14423 GCA_964420535.1 uncultured Leptolinea sp.
CCGGCATTGCCCGAAATTCAACGAATCATGGATCACCATGATCTCATCCTGGTCACCTTTGCGTTCTTCCACCACATCAAGGCCGGTGATCCCGAAGTCAACCGTACCTTCACGAACGCTGACGGCGATATCGGGCGGCCGCTGCAGAATAACCCGAACCGAGGGAAGCGCCGGGATGGTGGCTTCATACTGGCGCGGATTGGGGTGGTAGACAGATAAACCGCAATCAGACAGGAAATCCAGGGCATCTTCCATCAATCGACCTTTTGATGGAAGGGAAAGTCTCAGATCAGTAGTTTCTCGGTTCAACATGGTGGCTCCTTCGGGGATAAAAAAAAATCCCCCGGTTTGACCGGGGGTTAGGTTTTCGCTTTTTCCTGTAAAACCAGAAAAGACTCCGCCGATCAGTTGGGGGAGGATTCTGAATGATAATGCAGGGCAAACAAAACGGACTTCATTACTTGAGATTATAAAGGAAGGTTGGAGATTGTCAAGCAAATCTGAGTTAATTGTATGAAATCTTGTCTTTACACTTGATTATATATAATAATATATGTATAATAAAATATATATGGAGGCGAATATGACAGATGAATGGATTATTGATGAAACTTCGTGCAAAAAATGCGGCGCCTGTGTTGACGTTTGCCCGAACCGGATGATTCAAAAAGACGCCGGCGGTGAAGTCGTTTTTCTACAAAGCCGGTTATGGTCTTGTTTTCGTTGCGGCCACTGCATGGCGGTATGCCCGAATGAAGCAATTCATATCCCGGGCTTGAGCTATGAAAAGGACTTTTTTACTTTACCTGTTGCCGGCTATCAAGATGAGGATGGTTTTTATCATCTACTGGAAACGAGGCGGGCGATTCGCAATTATCTCGAAAAACCTGTTCCGCATGAAGTACTGGAAAAAATAGTGGATGCCATCCGTCTGGCGCCTCCGGGATTCCCGCCGCTCAAAACCGAGATCACCGTCGTTGAAGATCCGGAAAAGATCAAACAGGCATTACCCATGATGATCCGTCTGTATGATACTCTGGTGAAAAAGACGTCGAATCCGGTCTTACGGATTTTTGTCAGATTGAATGCCGGCCCGGAAAAATATAAAAACCTAAGAAATCATATGATACCTCTTCTAATAGACCGGCTTCCTGACCTGAAGTCTGGAAAAGAGGACACGATCCTTAGAGGAGCGCCGGCAATGATACTCTTTCACGCGGACCGGGAAGCCGAGAACTATGCCACAGACATCCACATCGCTCTGACATATGGATTTCTCGCAGCGCATTCATTGGGATTGGGCGCGTCTGCGATGGATCTTATCCCTCCAGCGGTAGAAAAGAGCAGGGAACTACGGGAGTTCTTTAAAATCCCCGATAACCATGTTGTGACGGGAGCTATAATCCTGGGATACGCGAAACATCATTTTAAGCGCGGGATCAAGCGTGACCTGAAAAGTGTCACATGGATATAAATAAGGGATACTATGCTTAAGTACGCTATTTTAGGTTTCCTGAGTTACACACCCATGACGGGATATGACATCAAACTCCGGATGGACCGTTCCACGTCGCATTTCTGGCATGCCAAACTAAGCCAGATCTATACCACGTTAAAAAGTCTGGAAGAAGAGATGTGTGTGAAATCCAGCGTTGTGGAACAAACCGAACGGCCGGATCGGCGGATTTACACCGTGACTGACAAAGGGCTTTTAGAGTTAAAAATGTGGCTGGATGAACCATTCACGGAATGCAGCCCTAAAAAGGAAACCCTGGTATTAAAGATGTTTTTTGCCGCCCGCATGGACCGGGATGCCGCGATTGCCCAATTAAAAATTCAGCTTGATATTCACCGTAAACAACTGGCATACTACCGGAATGAAGTTGTGCAGAGTATTCAAAACGCGGAAAAAGAATTTCCGGGCCTCAAGTTTGACGCACTCATGTGGGAGGCTACACGTAAATTCGGAGAACATTATGAGGAGCTATATGTTACCTGGATAGAAGAGATGCTCCGGGACCTTTCCAGGATGGAAAACGCTGATCCGGGCTAAATTATTTACAGACCGGAAGCCGGATATCAAAACGGGTTCCATTCCCGGTACCTTCCACCGGCGATGTGACAGAGATACGCCCGCCGTGGGCTTCCACCAGGTGCTTCACGATAGCCAGTCCGAGGCCGGCGCCGCCGCTGGCGCGTGACCGTGATTTGTCTGCCCGGTAGAAGCGGTCGAAGACATACGGCAGGTTTTCAGCCGGGATTCCTGACCCGGTATCGGTGATACTTAGCTCGAGTGTGTTCAGCGATGAAGATAATTTTGCTGTGATGGTTCCTCCCTCGAGCGTATAGCGTATGGCGTTGGAGACCAGATTGTTTATGATCTGCGCGTACCGGTCAGTATCGAGCTGACAGTCCGGTAAATTCTCCTGCATATCCAGTTCAATCGAGATCGATTTCTGATTGGCAAGCGGCTTTATTGATTCCATAGTCTGGCGGGTAAGTTCACCCGGGTTGACCCGTTTCAGGTCCAGCTTTAGATGCCCGGTCTCCGCCAGGGAGAGCAAGCGCAGGTCGTTTATCAGTCGGTTTAACAGATCCGTCTGGCTGTGGAGGTTATCCAGTTGTTCCTCATCAAGTGGCAGGATTTTATCCTGCATGGCTTCAATTGTTCCCTGAATGGCTGTCAACGGGGTGCGAAGTTCATGCGCGATGTCGGCCATATAGTGCAGGCGGTTTTCTTCGGCTTTCTCAAGGCTCTCTGCCATCTTGTTGAAAGAACTGCCGACATCGGCGAATTCATCATGCGAATGGATGGAGACCCTTTCTTTGAAGTTTCCGACACCAACCGCGTCCGCTGCTTTTTTCAACTGGCGCAGTGGTGATGTCACCTGGTTGAATAAAACCGCGCCAAGAATTATGGCAACCAACAGGCTGACCACAACTGAAGCAACGATTGACCGGTTTACCGAAGTCAAGAATGCCGCGGCTGGAGTTCCACTTCCTATTGCCTCTTTGGAAACGACCAGCGTCCCTATCGCGGTGGAACCTGAAAGCAATGAGATGCCTTTTTGTCTGTCATTTCCCGACATTTGTTTTCCGGTGTGTTCACCGGATGAATCAAATAAAATGATCGCGTTTTTATCCGCCAGCAGCACATGCTGTTCATCATCTCCCATCATCCCCATTGACATCGAATGGCGCATACCGTCCTTTCCCTTGCCAAACATTCCGGGCTCGGAACTCGGGCGGGTGGATAATGTTGAAGCCATTAGCGAATCTATCCCATCCCAACTGCCATTTGTCTTGTAATAATCAACCAGGGTGTCTGCCAGGCGGGTCGACCAATTCTGGCGGTTTGTATTGGAATATTGATCAAACGCACTTCTGGTCGTCACCATTGTTGAAATGGTTATGATCAACGCGCTGACAACAATCAATAGAAGAAAAGCCCCCATCAGCTTAAATATCAGACTATTGCGCATTTTATTCTGCCTCGAATTTATAACCCAATCCAAAGACTGTATGAATAAATCGCGGGTTCTTGGGATCCGGTTCCAGCTTATTACGAATATTCTTAATATGCGTATCCACGGTCCGGTCATACCCTTCAAAGGATTCTCCCAGAGCGGCATCCAATAACTGCGTACGCGAATAGACACGCTTGGGATGTTGGGCAAGTGTTACCAGTATCTCAAATTCCGTTGGGGTAAGGTCGATCGGCTTGTCTTCCAACTGGACAGTATGGGTGTCAACGTTGATATACAACCCGCCAACCTGGATGGTTTTTGCCATGGTGGGATCACCGGATGTGCGGCGCAGGATCGTTTTGACCCGCACCACGATCTCGCGGGGGCTGAATGGTTTGACTATGTAATCATCCGCGCCCAATTCAAGCCCGACTATCCTGTCCGCTTCTTCTGTGCGTGCCGTCAGCATCAGAATGGGAACGTTGGAAGTGTCACGGATGGTGCGGCAGATATCCAGCCCGTCAATGCCGGGTAGGTTTAGATCCAGAATAACAAAATCCGGTTTCTCGCGGCTGAAGATATCCAGGGCGGTCTTCCCATCCATCGCGCTGAAAACACCATATCCCGCATTTTCAAGGTAGCCTTTTAATACCCTAACAATCTGCGGCTCATCATCTACCACAAGGATTTTTCTGCTATTATCTGACATGTTGCAATCGTACTCCATAGATTTGTAGAATCTGTGAAGGAATATTTTTTGAAGCCAGTAATTACTATAAATCTGAAACCAAAAAGGTTTTATTGCATCAAATGGTAAATGAATTAAAGCATAAAATGCCTGCATCATAACAAGGAGAATTGATATGGCCACGAAAAGCACAAAAAATATAAATTCACCCAAAAAAGGTATCCCGATGTGGATTTGGATTGTTATTGGAGTAATTGTGATATTAGGAATTGTGACATTTGTCCCCTTCGGGCAGGCAGCTCCTTCAGGGACTTTGTCCCGGGAAGTATCCGTGGAAGAAGCGGCAAAATTGCGTGATAGCGGTGCTTTCATGCTGGATGTTCGTGAACAGAGCGAATGGGACCAGTTCCATATTCCCGGCGCGACATTAGTTCCACTTGGGACTTTACCTGATAAATTGGATACATTACCCAAAGATAAAGATATTGTTGTGTATTGCCGAACAGGACGGCGTAGTGCCGAAGCACGCGATATTCTGCTGAAAGCCGGTTTCACCAACGTGACCAGTATGGCTGGCGGCGCAACTGACTGGCAGTCAAAGGGATTTCCTGTGGAATCGGGAAACTAGTATTTTTCGTCTGTTTGACTTACAGCCGCTCTTATCGGGCGGCTGTTTTTTTGCCTGTGTATAATTCAAATATCAACTTACAGGCAAAATTGAACCTTTTGTCCCCGTACCGGTACATAGTAATGAAAGTGTATTACCGGAAACGAGGAAACATGCTGGCAGGAACATTAAAGAAGCAGGAGATCACCGGGGAGAACTGTTCTCAGAACAGGACCGGCGTAATGATTGATCTTCAAACCGACAACCTACTTATGCAGCGGATTTCCCGCCATGATGAAACCGCGTTTCATGCGCTTTATGAAGCATACGGTCAGCGTATGTATGCTTATGCCCTGCGACTTACGGGCGATCCGGTACAGGCGGATGATGTTCTTCAAGATTCCCTGATCGTTGTCTGGAATAGGGCGGGGACATTCAGAGGAACCAGCCGTTTGAAAGCCTGGCTGCTGGGTATTGTTCATCACACGGCTATGAAAGTATTGCGCCACCCGTCCAACCCGATCACAGCGGAAATGATCGATACGCTTAAAGACGAATGCGGCATCCCGGAAGAGCAGGTTCAACACAGAGAAACCGCAAACCGCTTGAGATCAGGTATGGCGCAATTATCACCCGAGCACAGGGCTGTGCTTGATCTGGTTTTTTACCAGGGTTTGAGCCTGCAGGAGACTGCCGATGTTGCCGGCTGTCCGGTAGGAACGGTGAAAAGCCGCCTGAGTTATGCCCGGAACCGCCTGAAAGGGCTGCTGGCCGGAATGGAGGATGTGAAATGACATGCCCGAAAAAAGAAATAATCCCATTCTATGTTTCCGGCCAGATGGAACCTGAGGAAGCTGCCGGTGTGAAAAAGCACCTTGCCGCATGTGGTGAGTGCCGGGAGGAACAGACTTTTTGGATGGAACTCTCAGGTGCGGTCTGCACAGAGAGCGCGGCGGTCGTTAAACCGGTTGGAGCCGATGTCAGAGCGTTGGCTGAAATTCGGTCGAATTCTGGCCGTTTTAAAACCTCCAGGCGAATGTTCGCGTTGTTGAAAGCTCAGGCCTATCTGGTACGGCGTGAAATGTGGCCTGCTACGGCCGCCATTATGGCGATGGGAGTCATCATTGTCATATTGTCCAGAGAAGCCATATTCCTGACATTTCTCGCGCCTCTGGTGGCAGCGGCAAGCCTGGCGGCCATATATGGTCCCCAAAATGACCCGGCGAGTGAATTGTCAATGTCTGCGCCTACATCTTCCTGGAAGATCCTGTTGGCACGTTTGACCCTGGTATCAGGTTACAACCTCCTTTTGGCTCTGGTTTCCAGTTTTATTTTGATGATGGTTCTCCCCACTGAAATCCTGGGTGGATTAATACTTTCATGGCTTGGCCCGTTGACTATGCTCTCAGCTCTGGCGTTGATGCTTTCGCTCTGGATCGGTTCGGGAAACGCCATTACCATCTCTTATGGATTATGGATCGCGCAGTTCATTAATCCACCAAAGATGTTCGGAGATTTTCTTTCACTACAATTATGGGAAAAGTTTCTGGAAGGCTACCGCCGATTCTGGCAGTCGCCGGAGTTGCTCGTTCCACTGGCTGTCATGTTCTTCATAGCCGCCCTGATCTCAACACGGCGGTCTGACCAATACTTATCGCCCTTTAGCGGATAATCGGCCGAAATCCGCGACCGGGTAAATATTCACCTTTTTCATAGGAGACTCAATGAAACAATTCTTGGGTTTAGTTCAACACGAATTCAGTATGTCAATAAGGAGAAAGAGCCTGTGGATCGGAAATGGTCTTGTGGCCGGACTTTTCATAATTTCCTTACTGACACAGGGACCTGATGAAGGCAGGAATTACTTCGCTGGCAATTCCTCAACATGGCAGGAAGCCGGAGATATGGTGTACATGTTCAATATGCTTATCCCTCTGGCAGCCGGTATCCTCGCCAGTGACAGGCTCAAACGCGATTATCAGATCGGCATAAGGGAATTGCAGATAAGCAGCTCTATCAAAGATGGGACATACCTTATGGCGAAATATACCGGTGTTTTATTATCAACTTTCCTCCCCCTGGTAATTTCTGTTTTGGGGTTGGCGGTATATAGAGTCATATGCGGTCTGCCTCCTGTGGAATTGTTTTTGTCATTGATGGCCGGTTTCGCTGTGATATCAATACCCACATTTTTATTTGTTGTCGCATTTTCTTTGGTTTTTCCGCTTGTGATGCCCGTTCGGATCTATCAGATCCTTTTTACCGGCTACTGGTTCTGGGGCAATTTCTTAAGCGACAAGGTTTTTCCGACCAT
This sequence comes from uncultured Leptolinea sp., assembly GCA_964420535.1. GTDB lineage: Bacteria > Chloroflexota > Anaerolineae > Anaerolineales > Anaerolineaceae > Leptolinea. Next base: position 7,077 of record CAYQTY010000011.1, read on the forward strand.
CAGCGGGACTTTGCTCAATGCCAGCGGGATCTACTCCCTTCAAGGATTTTTTGTGGGGACATTAAGCCGCACAGGTAAACCGCTTCACACACCGGTCGAAGCCTTCATGAATATCGTTGTTCTGTTGGTATGTGCCTCGTTCGCCATGGCAGCCGGACGATACTACCTGTCACGCAAAAAAGGGTTGGCATGAAGGGAACAGAATGAAAACACAATTTGCCAATCTTTTTCTTTATGAGTACCGGATGGCTGTAAGGCGGCCCGGATTGTGGATCTCTTTTGGAATCGTATGCGTATTCTTCCTGCTGGGATTAAATACCACTTCAGGAGAAGGTTTGATCGAAGTGTTTACGGGAAAGGATATGTGGCTTGAAGCTGCTGAGACTGTGTTCACATTTCATATGTTCACCCCGGTTCTGGTGGGGATACTGGCTTCAGACCGGTTTCAACGCGACTTCCGTTCCAATGTAAGGGAACTTCAGATCAGTTCACCTGTTTCCACCCGAAATGTTATTCTGGCGAAATTTCTGGGTATGTGGGCTTCTATTCTGCTGGTGGGACTTATCAGCACTCTGGTTCATGGATCAGTTTCAATCCTTTTACTTTCGGCTCCTGCGAATTTCCTACTGGCGGAAATCGTCACGTTCTTCGTAATGATCGCGCCGGCATATGCCTTCGTCATCGCGTTTTCACTGGGCTGCCCGCTCTTGATGCCGCTTCGGGTTTACCAGATATTGTTTACCGGGTACTGGGTATGGGGGAACCTGTTGACCTGGAAGCTGATACCCACCATCAGTGACACATTATTGAACGCCAGCGGAATGTACGCGCTGCAGGGTTTCTACCACTCCACCCGCTCACCTGTTATGGGTGTGATTCATACCAGCACTGAAGCCTGGCTAAACCTGCTGGTGATTGGATTATGTGTAATCGCCGCGTTGACTGCCACCCGAGTTGTAGCCGAATGGCAATATAGAAAAGCATGAGGAATAAATGAAACAGGATTCACTGAAATACACGTTTTCAACCTACAGGATCGATCATCTTTACATACCCGCCGCTTTTCTGGCTTTGTTCATGATCATCTGCCTGTTCAAGTTGAAACCGGATGAATTATTTGATATGTCACGCGCGTACCTGGGAGCGGTTGTCCCCATGATTGGGGGGATCATGGCTGCCTACGCCATTCTGGATGACCCGGCGTTGGAATTGCGTTTTGCGACGCCATCACAGGCTGGCCGGTTCCTGGCCGAACGCCTGGGATTGATCTTCCTGATACAGGCAGCCTGTGCCGCTGTTTTTCAGGTTTTCGCTCAGGCGATGGGCGCGGATCTTTCTCCACTGGGATCATTTTGGAGTATTCAACTGGCCTGGTTGATCCCCACAATTTCTTTGATGGCTCTGGGATGCGCGGGATCATTGTGGTCGGCCCAAACCATGACCGGTACATTTCTGGTCAGTCTGATCTGGTTGATCGAACTGCTGGCACGCGGCTGGCTTGCCCGTAACTACGGTAAATATGTGCTGGTTTTCATGGGCGCATTGATGGCAGACCACCCCGATCTCACCGCGAACCGGATTTGTCTGACAATTCTTAGTATTTCACTTTTCATCATCTCCTGGCAGCTTTTGCGCCGTCAGGAACGGTATATCTAGTTAACCAATTACGAAATGAGGCAAAAATGATCTCTATTAAATCTCTTGAAAAAACATATCGCTCCAACGGCCGGACGGTCAACGCATTGAATGGACTGGACCTCGAAATTGGCGCCGGAATGTTTGGACTACTCGGACCCAATGGCGCCGGCAAAACTACATTGATGCGCATCCTTGCCGGGATCGTCAGTGCCAGCCGTGGATCGGTGATGGTCGACGGGCATGATATGTCATCTGATAAGGGAAAAACGGCTGTCAAATCCATGCTTGGTTACCTGCCGCAAGAACTGGGGATGTACACCGAATTAAGCGCCCGCCAATTTGTGGATTACATGGCGATTTTAAAAGGGTTGGATGACCCGAATTACCGCCGGGAACAGGTTGATACGGTATTGAAAATGGTTGGCCTGTCGGATGAAGCGGACCGGAAAATTAAGGGTTTTTCCGGTGGTATGAAACGCAGGGTGGGTATAGCCCAGGCGCTTGTAAATAACCCGAAAATCCTGATCGTTGATGAACCCACAGCCGGGCTTGATCCGGAAGAGCGTATCCGTTTCCGGAATTTACTCGTCAATCTGGCGGCTGACCGCACAGTGCTGCTATCAACCCATATTGTGGAAGACATCGGTCAAACCTGCCGCGACCTCGCGATATTGTCACACGGCAAGGTTTTATTCCGTGGCAGTCCGCAGGAATTAACCCTCAATGCGGATGGGCATGTCTGGTTGTATACCAATGGCGGATTGGAAAAACCCGACCATAATCTGACAGTAGTCTCCATGCTGCATCTGGCGGAAGGAACACAATACCGGCTGGTAGGAAAGTCGGCGGAACAATATGCTGAAGCGCGCCCGGTTCAACCCGGATTGGAAGATGGCTACGTCTGGTTAATGAAAAGCACCGGACAGTCGATTGAAACGGAAAAATAATTATTTAAAATTAGTGCATCTATCGATAACAGGGCTCCTTTTTTGGTTGCCCTGTTTTTATTTTAATTTTTCTTTATGGCAATCTGGAAGTAATTGACGTTACAATAATAAAACTCAATAATAACCATCGGAAAAATGATAGAACTTTCCAACGTAAACTATCTGGCAGAAAAATCACGGCTGGCATCGATCATGAGCAACACGCTGCTGGCGAGTTTCACCTGCCACTTTTGTTTTATTCCTTTGTTTCTCTGGCTGGATGTAGAAGAAATGGTAGTGCTGAACATATTCAGCACGATCGCGTTATTTCTCAGCCTGATTCTGATAAAAAAGCAGCGATTTATCCCGGCATTTGTTCTAGGAACCGGGGAACTTGTCACGCATGCCATTCTGGCGGTTCATTATATAGGCTGGGGAAGCGGCTTCCATTATTATTTGATCGTACTGACCCCGTTCATTTTTTTCTGGCCGTACTGGAAAATTAAGACAAAATTAGGCGCATCCAGTTTTCTGTTCATCCTGTATTTGTTTTTGTTTTTTTACGCGAAAAACTCACCACCGGTCCACATTATGGAAGCCTGGAAGCTGGAGTTTACAACAATTTTTACAGCACTCTCTGCATTTATAATATTCGCCGCGGTGGCATTGTATTACCAGAATAGTGTTAATCGGGTTGAGGCTAGTCTTCTGGAGGCTAACCGGCGGTTGGAGAGCCTGGCGAAAACTGACCCGTTGACAGCGTTACACAACCGGCGAATGATTGAGGAAAAGATTGGAGAAGAAAAAGATCAACCTTCGGTCCAGGGGCGGGTATTCTCCATCATTATGGCTGATATTGACCATTTCAAAGTGCTTAATGATACCTATGGTCATCAAATAGGTGACATTGTTCTGGTTTCCCTGTCTAAGATCCTCAAGCATGCCACCAGAACGGGGGATGTGGTAGCCCGATGGGGGGGTGAGGAATTCCTGATTTTGCTGCCTGACACTGGGTCCAAAGAAGCCTGTGAGGTGGCAGAGCGAATGCGTGTAGCCGTGGAGCAAACGCCCATTTATATTGATGATGCCGATATAAGGATAACAATGACATTCGGTGTGGCGGAATGTTCGTTTGAGATAGGAATTAATGAGTGCATCAAGATGGCCGATAAAGCATTGTATCGGGGAAAATCAGCCGGAAGAAATACCGTTGTTTTACTGGATCACCGGGAATCTTAACAAAATCAAACGTGTGATACCATTTATCATAATCTCCCAAAAAAGTTGAATAGACCATGAACATACATACCGCCTCCACCTGGGTTGAAGTCAACCTTGAAACCATCCGCAATAACGTCCGGATCATGCGCGCCTCTGCCGGGGTACCGGTTATGGGAATTGTGAAGGGCAACGCGTACGGTCACGGGACCGCACAGGTAAGCCGCGCCGTTGTTGAGGGCGGCGCGGAATATCTGGGTGTAGCCCGTTTGGAAGAAGCCCGTGATGCCCGGGAAGGCGGCGTTGACGTTCCCATACTTGTTCTGGGATATGTTCATCCGGAGCGTGCCAGTGAAGCGGCGAAGATCAAAGCCACGTTGACTGTCTACAACCTAGACCTGGCGAAGCAGCTTTCAGACCAGGCTGTAAAGAATGGGGTTGTTATCCCTGTACATGTAAAGATCGATACCGGGATGCGCCGGTTGGGAGTCTTTGCCGAAAATGGTGTGGAATTCTTTGAACAACTTCAAAAACTACCCGGAATTATGATCACGGGAATGTTCACCCATTTCCCGCGAATAGATGAAGTCCGTCATCCAACAACGTATATCCAGTTGGAAAGGTTTACCCGTTTGATCAGTGAATTGAGATCCAGGGGAATACATACGGGGGTAATCCATGCCAGTACCTCGGCCGGTGTACTTTATATGCCGGAAGCCCGGTTTGACATGGTTCGCAGCGGAATCACCATTTATGGATTGATGTCAACGGAAGATTTGCCGCAATTTGACGGCATCAAACCCGCGCTAACCTGGAAGGCGAGAGTCATTTCGATCAAAACCATTCCAGCCGGTGAAGGGGTAGGCTACAACCACCGGTATGTCACGCAAAAAGACGAACGCATCGGGGTGATCGCGGTCGGATACGGTGATGGTATGCGCCGGAAACTGGGAAATTTCGCCATTGTCGGCGGCAAACGGGTCAACATGGTGGGCGGGATGTGTATGGATCAGTGCATGGTCAACCTGGATGATGTGCCTGATGTGAAGATCGGAGATGAAGCCGTTCTGATCGGTTCACAGGGTTCGGAAACCATCACCGCGGAAGATATTGCCAAAGCGTGGAACACCACAAATTATGAAGTGGTGAACAGCCTTCACGCGAGGGTTCCCCGCTTCTATTTTGATGGATAACAGATCGTGGTGAATTGTATTTCCAGTAAACTTTTCATGTAGAAATTCCCATCAACTTAATATCCTGCGGTAGAGCAACAATCTTAACCTTCAAAAATCCAGACTTTACTGGTATATATGAACTATTAATCTCTCGCAGGTAAGCCCAATGGAAATACATAATAAGAATACCGCTAATGAAATTTTGATCATGAAGTTTGGGGGAACATCAGTCGGTTCACCGGATGCGATGAAAACAGTTGCCGATATAGTTGGCACTGAGAAGAAACGCTGGAAGGGTGTAATTCCTGTTGTTTCCGCGCTTAATGGTGTCACGAATTTATTATTAGATTCAGCCCGAAAAGCGGCTACCGGTGATCACACTATTGTTGAAACGGCAACCAAAGAACTACATGCCCGTCACCGCCAGATGATGGAAGGATTGATCACCACTGAAGCAGAACAAAAGAAGCTTACCTGGGAAATTAACCACTTGATCAATGAGTTTTCCAGCTTGGTGCAGGCGATGGTAGTGCTTGGTGAAGCCTCTCCCCGCGGTATTGACGCCGTTGCTTCGCTGGGTGAACGGATGAGCTCCCGCATTCTGGCCTCGTTGTTAAATGAACGCCAGATTAAAGCGGAAGCCGTTGATTCAACCCGGTTGATAGTGACAGACGCGCGGTTCACATCAGCAAATCCGGATGAAGAAGCCACGCGCGAAAAGACACGCACTGAATTGTTGCCTCTTATTGAAAAAGGGATCACACCGGTTGTCACCGGATTCCTTGGCGCCACACCCGAAGGCGTGATCACAACACTGGGGCGGGGTGGCAGCGATTGGAGCGCCGCGCTTCTGGGCGCCGCTCTACCGGCTGGAGAAGTATGGATATGGACCGATGTAAACGGCGTTATGACGGCTGATCCGCGGCTGGTCCCGGAGGCGTGCACGATCGAGTACCTCTCATACCGGGAGGTATCAGAGCTGGCATACTTCGGAGCAAAAGTATTGCACCCTAAGACCATTCGCCCGGTCATTGAAAACAACATCCCGCTGAGGGTTTGCAACACTTTCGAGCCTGATAATGCCGGTACCTGGATTGTTTCCGATACCTCCTATATTACGGAAGGTGTAATCAAAGCCGTTACGGCGATCAGTGATATGTCTCTCGTTACGGTGCAGGGAACGGGTATGTTGGGTGTTCCCGGGGTGGCTGCCCGCACATTTGACGCTGTCGCAAAGACGGGTACCAGCGTTCCATTGATCTCACAGGCATCATCAGAGCAATCGATCTGCTTCACGGTTCCAATTGAAGCGGCTGAGAAAGTACGCTCCGCGCTCGAGAAAACTTTCGTCAGAGAGATCCAACGTCGCGACATTGACGGCATCACTATTTCGCCGGCCGTCGGGATTGTATCGGCAGTTGGTTCTGGAATGCGATACACTCCCGGCGTAGCCGGCCGCGTTTTCACTGCTCTCGGAACGGCTGGCGTTAATGTGATCGCCATTGCCCAGGGTTCTTCCGAGGTATCGATCAGCCTGGTAGTTTCACAGGAAACTCTGAAAGATGCCGTTCTCACATTACATAATCTAATTCAATAACCTCAGGTACTTTATATTATGAATGCAAAAATTCCAGTAGCCATACTCGGGGCCAACGGTAGTGTTGGTCAACGTTTTATTCAATTGTTGGAGAACCATCCCTGGTTTGAGATTAAATGCCTTACCGGTTCAGACCGCACAATCGGCAAACCATACACCGAAAGCTGCCATTGGATTTTGCCGGAACGTATGCCGGATGCTGTTAAGGCAATGGTGATCCAGGAGAACGAAGCCGCGTCCAAAGAATGCCGGATTGCTTTTTCCGCGATGCCGGCTGACCAGGCGAAAGATGTTGAACCGGCGCTGGCGGCCGCCGGATTGGCCATTGTCTCCAACGCCTCTGCCCACCGGATGGATAAAGATGTTCCCATCCTGCTGCCCGAAGTCAACCCGGAACATACTGGATTGGTCGAAATTCAGCGGAAGAATCATAACCGGAAAGGATTTATAGTAACCAACCCGAATTGCACAAGCACGGGGATGACAGTCTCACTGAAGCCCATCCTTGACGCGTTTGGTATTGAACAGATGATCGCGATTTCCATGCAGGCATTGTCTGGAGCCGGTTACCCGGGCGTCGCTTCGATGGATATCATTGACAATGTAGTCCCTTACATCAAAGGTGAAGAAGACAAAGTTGAAACTGAGCCTTTGAAAATGCTGGGGAAAATGAACGGAGACCATATTCAAAACGCGAAGTTTGCGATTTCCGCCCATACCAACCGGGTAGCGGTGACAGACGGTCATACCGTATGTGTATCCTTGAAACTGGGACGCGATGTCAAACCGGCGG
>CAYQTY010000011.1:14445-15703 GCA_964420535.1 uncultured Leptolinea sp.
AGCGATGCGGGCGTATAAATGCCCAGAGATCAGCGCGGATCTTCCGTCAACACCTGTACCGGTGATACAGATACGCGATGAGGCTGACCGTCCGCAGCCACGGCTGGACCGTGGTACCGGTAAGGGAATGACCACAAGTGTTGGCCGTGTCCGCCTGGATCCGGTCATGGGTTTGAAATATGTCGTTTTCTCACACAACACTATTCGTGGAGCGGCTGGCGGGGCCATTTACAACGCCGAACTGCTGGTTAAGCAGAAGCTGGTTGAATGAAGCTGAACGTCGCATACCTGGCTATCGCATGATAGCCAGGTATGCGATATAATTCTGCGAGTTTTTCCTGTAGCAATACTACGGGCATCTTATCTCGCTCAGGGAACATCTCCCGGAGGACAAACCCACATGGGACAACGCAATAAATTTAGTTTGATCCTGATCCTTGTTTTGCTGCTCGCTTCAATCTGGGTGGACCTGCCAATTAAGGAACCCATCAAAATCGGAGATTTTGAGCGCAGCCATGAAACACAACTGGGGCTCGACCTTCGCGGCGGCCTTCGTGTTTTGTTGGAAGCTGACCTTCCTGCTGATTCAAAGATTACCTCTGAAGAAATGGAAGAAGCCAAGACTATTCTCGAGAATCGCGCGAATGGTCTGGGTGTCAGCGAAGTTGTCTTTCAGCTCGCGGGTGACCGGCGTATCGTCGGCGAATTCCCCGGACTGACAGACACAAGCCAGGTTATTGAAACCCTTAAACAGGTGGGGCAGCTTGCCTTTGTACCTATGGGGAATCATCCTCTGGCTGAAGGTGAAACCATCAAGATTGATTACACCAAAATCGGGACTAAGACCGGTGAGATTCCTGAGAATGCATTACCCGAATCTGCTACCGATCTGACCGCGGCCGCGAAAGAGATGACATACGCTCCATTAATGTCAGGCTCTGACCTTGGAACCATTACGGTTGGACGCGACACTCTGGGTAAGTATTCCGTTGACTTTACCCTTAAAGACACCGCCACAAAAATGTTCGGGGAATACACCACAGGCCACATTGGCGATTATCTGGCTATTGTTCTTGATAACAAAGTTATTTCCACTCCGACCATTAATTCCGGTATCACCGAAGGCAAAGGCCAGATCAGCGGTAATTTTACCCAGCAATCGGCTAATGACCTGATGATCCAGTTGAAATACGGTTCTCTGCCTATTCCGTTCAAGGTGGTTCAGAGCCAGGCCGTCGGCGCCACACTTGGACAGGAT
>CAYQTY010000011.1:15713-22447 GCA_964420535.1 uncultured Leptolinea sp.
ACTGGTAGCCGGCATCATCGGTTTATCACTGACCTTCCTGTTCTTGATCATCACCTACCGGCTCCCCGGTGTTATGGCCAGCCTGGCGCTTCTTATTTACGCCGTGATTTCTCTGGCTATTTACCGGCTGATCCCTGTCACCCTGACACTCCCCGGAATCGCCGGTTTCATTCTCAGCGTTGGTATGGCTGTTGACGCGAATGTCTTGATTTTTGAGCGGTTGAAAGAAGAACTGCGCGCCGGACGCACTGTCCGACAGGCTATCGATCTTGGATGGTCTCACGCTTGGTCATCCATCAAAGACTCAAACGTCACCTCATTGATCTCTTCTGTCATTCTGTACTGGTTCGGCAGCGCATTTGGAGCGAGCCTGGTGAAGGGTTTTGCTGTCACCCTCTTCATCGGTATCTTCCTGAGTTTGTTTACTGCCATTACAGTGACTCGCGCCCTGCTGCATCTGGCACTGGATAATATCAAGGCTGCGGACCGGCCGGGTTGGTTCGGGGTATAGGAGATTATATGAACATCGTAAAACATCGCTATATGTTTTTCTTGATCTCCCTGATCGTGATCATCCCCGGGTTGATCGCGCTTGGAGTATGGGGACTGCCTCTCTCTCACGATTTCACCGGCGGTTCCATGTTGGAAGTAAAATTCGAATCTGGAAAAGTACCGGGTTCCGATGCAGTTTCCGAAGTTTATAACAAGCTGGATATCAAAGACCCGTATGTTCAGACAATCGGTGAAGATATTCGTAGCATCCGTTCCAAGTTCATTGAAGAAGCGACTAAAACCACTATCATATCTGAACTGGAAAAGCTTTCAGGTGGCAAAGTTGAAATCCTTCAATTTGAGACGGTTGGACCCAGCGTAGGAAACGAAATTGCTGGACGCGCGGCTATTACTATTGCTCTGGCATCGCTCGGCATCCTTCTGTATATCACCTGGGCTTTCCGTGGAATCCCGAATGCTTTCCGGTATGGTATTTCTGCCATTGCCGCCATGCTACATGATGTCGTTTTGATCATTGGGGTCGGTTCATTCCTGGGGCACTTCCTGGGATGGCAGGTGGATACCCTCTTCCTGACAGCCGTTTTGACTGTCATCGGCTACTCCGTGAATGATACCGTGGTTATTTTCGACCGCATCCGAGAAAATACCCACCTTCACCGGAACCTGCCGTATGAAACCATTGTCAACCATTCCATCGTTCAAACTTTCAACCGGTCACTGAAAACTTCCTTTACAGTAATGATTACTTTGTTGGCTTTGAGCCTGTTTGGTGGTTCTTCGATCAATCATTTCGCGATCATTCTGTTCGTAGGCATCCTTTCAGGAACCTATTCTTCTATTTTCAACGCGGCCATGATCCTTGTAGTCTGGGAGAACCGCGAATGGAAATGGTGGTTCAACAAAAAGAACAAGCCGCAGGAAACTGCAGCTTAGAATAAATGAACCGTTCGGACGTAATAAGCCGAACGGTTTTTTCTTGATTTGATTAAGTCACTTTGAAGTTAAGAGTTCCCTAAGAAATCCGAAAGGGACTTGAAAATTGACATAAATCTGGTAAACTATTTTTAGACGAACATCTGGATGCCCCCCTCATCCAGGTGTTTGTTCTTTTTAAGGTAATGGAACCATTTCACAGCGGGGAGAACCGTTGGAGAAAAGAAATCCGGTATTCTCTATAACCTGAGAAAAGGGTAGAGACGTACGGAAGTACGTTGGAGTAAATTTGCTCCAGGGAAATTCTGTAATCCCTTTTTCAGCGTCAGACGGAAGAGAACCGCACATCGTCCGCAAAATCTGGCCATACTCTGCCATGGAATGATTTGTCAGGTCCAATGGTTTGTCGAGTTCTGTGCCGTTTATCCAATTAATGAACGCGCTTGCAGACTTATGGTCAACCAGAATAAAACCGGAAGACCGGACTTTCAACTTGTTCAGGGATTTCAAGAACGACTCTGATGGATTTCCGTTTGAATCTAGCGAGAAATCCGATAGAGCCGGCAAATTTTCGTCTTCCAACATGGAAATGGAAAAGACCGGTGTAAAACCAAGCACAGGTTTTTCGTTATCCATCAGGTGGATAAACCAGACTGATAGCAACGCCGGTTGCGGTTCGGAAAGGTCTGTCACTTCAATCAGGGTGACCACCCGAGATTGACTGTCAACAGCCTGCACCGGTTTGATCTCAGCAGAGTCAGAAGAAACAACAAGCCTGGAACCAAGCCAGTACCCGATGAAAACACAAAAAAAGAAAATTCCCGCAATATACCAGATGGTTTTACGGGAGAAAAAAATCATCAACCGGATCATGATGGTATACAAAATGCCTGGATTTTCTGAAGATCCGGTTAATGGTTTTTGATTTTGCATGCGGCACTCTGCTTTATGAAGCGGCTGAAAGGATACTGAGAACCAATCCAGCCATTAAACCGAATACTGCCGCCCCTACACCAAAGAGGAAGGTGGCTTCAATATCGGGCGTGTGAAGGATTTCATACCCCTTTTTTATAATCACCTGAAAAAAGCGGGATTCTGAAAGCGCGGGTGTAATTCTATCCCAAAAGAAAATCTCAATTTTGTTCAGGAGAGCATCCATGCTTCAATTCCTTTCCTTTATCGAGAAGATGATATTTTTAAAATCTTTCCATCTTTATCTGCGACAACACGGACAATCCGGGGAATAGGTTTGCCATTGGAGCCGAAAGCGGTTCCAGAAAAAACAAACAAGTATTTATCCTCACCCTGTTCCGAGATTGTTGGTTGGCAATTTCGAACTTCCGGCGTCTTTTGGTAGACCTGTGCACAGACTTTGTTAACAATTGATTTATCCATAAGGCGTGCCTTTCAGTCGTTAGCGCATCCGTCTCCGGATAAAAGCGGGAACATCCAGATTGTTGGACACGCCGGTATATTCCATGATTTCCATACGTTCCGGCGGTTCCGGCTCATATTGCTGGAGGTCTTCAGGTTCAGAAAGAGGAATGAACGGCGGCTGACTCGTCCTGACAGGCTCATACGCCTGCTGTGAGGGCTTCTGAGCCGGTGTGGCGATATTCTGAAGTGTTTGCAGCACTGTCCCGGAAACCGGCGTGGAACCGATTCCGGTGATAATCAAAATGACCTGTACGCGGTCATGCATTTGCGGGGCATTAATGATGCCCGGAATAATGCTTGCGCGCTTGTTGGTGCGTTTCTGAAGGTTTTCCATGGCATCGGCCACTTCAAGAAAGGTAAGATCGTTGCCACCGGTGAAGTTGACGATAATGCCAGTCGCCTGATCCAACGGTACAGAATCAAGCAGAGGATGGTGCAGGGCGCGTTCAACTGCCTGACGGGCTTTGTCGTCGCCTTCACCCTGACCTACAGCCAACAACGCACCACCACCAGATTGGATCATCTGGCGGACGTGAGCGAAATCAACATTGATCACACCGGGCTGTAACACGAGTTCACTGATACCTTGAATTCCCTGACGGAGAACATCATCTGCCAGACGGAAAGCCATTTCGAGAGGAAGATCATGCTGAGCGATCTGCAACAGACGATCGTTCGGCACAGTGATCATTGTGTCGGTGAACTGGCGTAACTTGGCAAGCCCTTCGCGAGCGTTTACCTGGCGGCGACCGGCTTCAAACGAGAAGGGGAGGCTGACGATGGCGACTGTAACCGCGCCAATAGCCTGCGCCACACGCGCGATAATGCTGGCCGCGCCGGTACCTGTTCCGCCCCCCATGCCCGCGGCAATAAACACCATATCCGCACCAAACAATGCGGTGTGGATGTCTTTGGCGCTTTCTTCGGCGGCTGATTCGCCCACCTGGGGTTTTCCACCCGCGCCGAGACCGCGAGTCAAATTTGGACCAAGTTGAATTTTTACCGGAGCCAGAGACGATTTTAACGCCTGGCCGTCAGTATTGGCAGCAATGAAATCTATTCCTTCGATCCCCAGTTCAATCATGCGGTTGATGGCATTACTACCGCCACCGCCCACACCGACAACCTTCAATACAGGTTTACGGGTAGCGAAAGAAGATTGATTTGACTCAGAGTTATTGGCAGTCTCGATCATAGGTCACCTCTCCTGGAGCTGTGTTGCAATACTTGTGCCGTCACCGGAGATTCTTTCAACCTGGCAACCGGCTGCCCTTAATGTTTGTAACTGTTCTTCTGAAAATGATGCCGTGTTACCGATAACCGTGACTTTTTCCGCCAGAACAGCCTGGTCTACTGAGAATCCAATGGTAGGCCGATATTTTTTTACATAAGGGCGAATAACATCCAGATGCCAGTCTGCCACGCCCCATTCATAACTGGGAAGAAGCAAATAGTGTTCAATGGGAAATGCTCCACCAGTGAATCCGCCTTTAACCGTGGATGTTTCCACTGGACTGGAATTAGTCAGTTCAGGAGGCATCTCAGCCCGCATAGATTTAACCTGTTCAGTCTTTCCCTTGATCTCGGTCACGATCTGACGGGTTGAACCATCAGGGCGGAACCAGGCGTCCGGAGTGTGTGGACTACCTTCCTCATCGGTCAACAACCAGAAGTTTGCCGCGAGAACTGAATTGCTTATTGGTTCTAGAGGTATGGTGGGAGAATCGGGATCTGAAACCAGATTGTTTTCCAGCAGTTGGAGGATAGCCAGACATGTGGCGGTATGTTTTTCGTCCGTCCAGTCTTTATGCACAATATTGTGAGGGCGATGTGGAACACCCGCGCCAAACAACACCACGGGTACCGGTTTCTGCACGAACATTGAAGCAGTAGCGGTATACCACTCGTACGCCCGGAATCCAAGTTGGTCTTCTTCTCCCGGGGGGGTGAAATACGGGCGGGTATCCGACCATCGTTCCTGTCCGCCCGCGCCCCAGTTCAGTGATTTATCATGTGTCCAGGCATAGGCGCCGAGTGCCAGGTTATCCAGCAGGTCGACGCGGTTGCGGCGCACGAGTGACTGCAACGCGAGGGTGAGAAACGCGGTATCCCAGAAGCTGCCACCGGGTTCCAGCGCAGGAAACAGCGGGACGATATCACATTCGAGAGCCAGGCTGGCCATCGGGATGTAACGGTCAATAAATCGTTCCACTAGCCCGTTTTGCGCCCAATCTGAAGGCGGCCAGGCGTTCCGGTAATTTGGACGGTCAAAGAACGAAACAGAATGAACACCCCAACGCGCGTATGCCTGCAATAAAACCCGCATATCGGTGGTTTCCAGTCGTTTTTCGAGGCCATCGGTGAACTGGATGATCGGCTCAATCTTCGCGTCTTTCAATGCAGCCAGAAATGATTCGGGAATAGCCCTGTCTGACTCGCTGATCAGAACCAGCCAGCAGGCATTTAACATTTTTAACTCGGGAATCCAGGTTTCGGCGTCCCGTTCACTATAATGGAGAGAATTCGGAAAATAATGAAATCCGATTCTCGATGATCTAGGTTTTAGAAGTTCATCCATTGCGTTCATATGCATTTCCTGATTCAAAGGAATGTGTTGTACATCTTGCAATAAGCATGCCATTCAAAGTTAATACAGGTTAGAGTGTCATAAAAGGTCTGCTATAATTTGAATTTGTGATTCTTGTTACAGGTGGTACCGGTTTTATTGGTCAACATCTCGTGCGCCAGCTCGTTACGCAGGGCTACGAAGTGCGCTTATTGCTGCGTCCATCACCCAAATCCCCCAACTTACCGACTGGGTTACCTGTTCAGGTGGCTGTATCCAGTTTTAATGACCCGCGCGGACTGCGTGCGGCTTTAAAGGGGATCAATACAGTGATCCATCTGGCCGGTACAGAGTCGTTGGGCATAAAATCAGATCTTGACGGTGTAGATGTGAATGGAACGCGGGCTATGACCAGTGCGGCAAAAGAAGTGGGGATAGACCGGTTCCTGTTTCTCAGTCACCTGGGTGCTGATAAAGCATCGGCGTTTCCTGTTTTAAAGGCCAAGGCGATTGCTGAGAACCTGGTTACTCACAGCGGAATACCATACACCATCTTCAGGACCGCGGTCGTGTACGGGCCCAATGACCATTTCACCAATAGCTTCTCGCGGATGATCGATATGTCACCGTACGCATTATTGATCCCGGGAGACGGCTCCAATCTCCTGCAACCTATCCATATCCAGGATTTGATTGCCTGTGTTATCGCCGCCCTTGAAAACCCGGATAGCGAAAACCGCCTGTATTCGATCGGCGGGGGAGAATCACTCCCGTTTTTATCGATAATCCAGACTATTATGGATAAAATAGAAAAGCGCAGACGGATCATCCCGATCATGCCCGGTTATTTGCGGGTGATATCTGTATGGCTGGAGCAAAGCCGAAGATTCCCTGTTTCAGCGTACTGGATTGATTATCTGGCTGTTGACCGCACCTGCGCGCTGGATTCGCTTTCACGTGATTTCAACCTCATTCCTGCCCGTTTTCACCAATCCCTCGAATACCTGAAATAAAACAAAACATGTCCACTTCCGCTTTCTGTATTCACGGCCACTTCTACCAACCACCCAGAGAAGATCCGCTTTCGGGTGTTATTCCCACGGAAGAAGGGGCATATCCATACAGCAACTGGAATGAACGAATACATGACCAGTGTTATAAACCTAACGCTGAACTGGGAAATTTTTCGCGCATCAGTTTCAACCTCGGACCGACCGTTCTGGAATGGATGTCTCAGGCGGATCCGGTCACATTAAGAAGCATTCTTGATCAGGAACGGAAAAAT